>CAYTUL010000484.1:0-3755 GCA_964441135.1 uncultured Desulfobacteraceae bacterium
CGTCCCAGTTGAACCTCTCGTAACCGGAGGTACATATGTTTTTGAAGTTAATATCTAACTCGGTGTCAAAGTCAAAACGTTTCATTGGGTAGAGCAACCTGTTGGGAGAATAGACCATGGATTTCCATGCAAGGGAGTAGGGGGATACGGTAGTCCTTCGGGGCGGCGTAAATTTTCTGCCCCTCGCCTCGATCGTCCAGGGCCCGGCATCATCCTTATCAAAGTCAATGGGCGTAATGCGGACTATCTTGCCGTCCTTTACATAGACGAAGACCGGTCCACCGTTGGTCCCATTCACATATTTTTTTATGCCGTCTCCCATATCCGTTCCAAATTTCGTGCCGGCCGACAGCATCATGCTCAGGCTCTCCATAAACCAGGACGTCAGTTTGTCCGGTCCTTCGATCCCCAGCTTAAAGTCCTTCATGGCATTGATCTGCTCCAGCGGGCTGCGCCAGGGTGTCATCAAGCGAGCGCCAAGGGCCGCATCCTGGTAGATAATCGTCATATCCGGCCGTGGATGAATGCCTCCCCTTGAAATTACTTTTCCGTCCCTGAAGGTAAAATAGCGCCCCATGGGATTTTCCCTGGTCCGGATCTGAGCAGTAAAATTCTCTTGCCTGAGCCTGGCCTTGAAATGGGGATATCTTATGGCCGTAAGGCTTAATAGTATCTTTACATTCAAAAGGATGAAGGCGAAGGACCAACCGGCCAAGGTCGTGGATCTTGATACCGATGCGATGACCCTGTCAACGAGTTCAAATAAGATCGGTTTCATGTTTTCTACTCTAATCGTCTACATCAATCGCCATACTTTTAAATACAGTGTAGATGTCCCCATCTCACCCCATAACAGGCCTTTTGGTCAGCCGGACACGGGTGATTCATTTCCAATGGGAATGGGTCCTTCCTCGATGGGACAGGAACGAGGATGAAAAGGGGTTTACAATATAGTTCGCCGGAATTCAGAGGAACCGAAGGTCGGCTCAATGTATCTGATTACGTTGCAACATCTGTGCCTTGAATAAATGAATAATGATTTCAAAGGATTACATTAATGTCCCGGATCAAATTACCATTTTAGGTGTTTTTAATTGCCAAATATGGTTGTTTATGATTATACATAACCATATTTGGTTATTTATCCCTTTTTAGGAATCATAACACACACATTTCGGGGATGACCTGAATGGACAAGAACGTTTTCTTTAGGAAGGCGACCCTGCTTCTCTGTAGCAGTCTGGACATTGAGGTGGCCTTAGGGCGCTGTCGAGAGTTTCTGGGCCTGTACATTCCGGCGGATGAAATCACACTCAACATCTATGATCCCGATGCCGCCGTGGTGAGATATCTCGCCAGGGCCGGCCAGGCAGGCTGTGAGAAGATTGAAGCGGAAGTGAAACTTTCCACCGGGCTCGTCAAATCCATTGAAACCGGTCAAAGATTCGAGGAATATCTCATTATCAATGACCTTACTGAAGACGCCATGGGAAAGCGAATCAAAAATACTCTCGGGCTCGATGACGCCTCTATCATTGCCCTAAGACTGGTTATCGAAGGCTATATCATCGGTGTGGCCGATCTGATCGCCTACGGAAAGGGCCGCTTCACTGCTGAACACGCCAAGTTATTCTCTCTCCTTAAAGAGCCTTTTTCCATTGCCATGGCCAATGCCCTCAAGCATCAGGAAACGGTCAGGACGAAAGATCTGCTCGCCTCGGACAATCGATACCTCCATAAAAAACTCTTCACCCCCTCGGCCGGTGAGGTTATCGGTAACGATGGAGGGCTCAAATACACCATGATGATGGTGAATCAGGTCGCGCCCTTGAACAATACGATCCTGCTGCTCGGTGAGACGGGGGTCGGGAAGGAGGTCATTGCCAATGCCATCCACCTCTCTTCCCCCCGAAGGAAAGGACCCTTTATCAAGGTGAATTGCGGAGCCATCCCGGAAACCCTTATTGACAGCGAGCTTTTCGGCCATGAGAAAGGAGCTTTCACCGGCGCCGTCAGGCAGAAGCGGGGCCTGTTTGAACGGGCCGATAGGGGGACCATTTTCCTCGACGAAATAGGGGAACTGCCCCTACAGGCCCAGGTTCGATTATTGCGTGTTCTGCAGACCCATGAGATCGAGCGGGTCGGCGGTTCGCCTCCCATTCCCCTGGATATCCGGGTTATTGTAGCGACGCACCAAAATCTTGAAATCATGGTGGAGGAAGGGCGTTTTCGTGAAGATCTCTGGTTTCGGATCAACGTATTTCCGATCCAGATCCCTCCCCTTAGACAGAGAACAGAGGATATCCCTGCACTGGTCCATTATTTTATGATGCGTAAATCAGAGGAACTCGGCCTTCGACCCCCATCGCCCTTTTCCTCCGAGCAGATCGCCCCATTACTCGAATATGACTGGCCTGGAAATGTGAGAGAACTGGAAAATCTCGTGGAACGGACCCTGATTCAGCAGCGAAGCGGGCCGTTGATCGCCGCTCGGCATACCCAGCAGCACAGAGCGGATCTGAAAACGATACATCTCGAGGGCGGGATAAAGCCAATGCCTCTGGATGATATTATATCAAGTCACATCCGGTCCGTTCTGGATATGACGGACGGGAAGATCAACGGGCCGGACGGTGCGGCCGCCTTGCTCCATGTCCACCCCAACACCCTCAGGAACAGGATGAATAAATTGGGTATACCATACGGCCGGAGTTACAGGAGAACAGAATAGGAATGCATGGGACATATTTGGTCGCCATTATTCTCAAAAGCAAGACGGCTGTCTCTACGGGCATTGATATTGTCCGAGGAGAGAGCTGAATTTTTGGGTCGGACATGAGTAAGTCGCAAAAAAAATTGCTGTCCTTTCTGCAGGCACATAAACGGCAACCGGATTTAGAGAAAATGAGTATGATGTAACGTTTCACCCCTGGCGGAGGTGCTGGGGGATGAAATCGATTGAGGAGGGAGAAGATGCGGGAATTCAAAAACAAGATCGCCGTAATCACCGGATCCGCAAGCGGTATCGGTCGAGGAGTTGCTGAAAAATGCATTCAAGAGGGCATGAAGGTGGTGTTGGCTGACATTGAGAAACCTGCCCTGGAACAGACCAAGAAGGAGCTGATGGCCAAAGGGGATAACGTATTGGTTGTTCAAACCGATGTGTCCAAAGAAAGCGACATGGAGGAGCTGGCAAGGAAAACCATGGAAAAATTCGGCGCTGTCCATTTGTTGTTCAACAATGCCGGGGTCGTATATGTGGGGAGTCCCATGTGGGAGATGACGCGATTCGATTGGCAGTGGATCATTGGAGTGAATATCTGGGGAGTCATTTACGGCCTGAAGGCGTTTATTCCCATCATGCTGCAACAGGATTCCGATTGTCATGTTGTAAACACGGCTTCGATTGCCGGATTGAGTACTGTCCCGGATGCACCCTATGCCATGACAAAGCACGGGATCGTGGGATTGACGGAGGCGCTTCATTTGCAGCTCAGGCAGATTAACGCCAAAATAAGGGTTTCGGTCCTATGCCCGGGGCTGATAAAAACACGGATATTTCATTCGGACAGGAACCGTCCCGCCGAACTGCAAAATGAATCTGTAGTTCAAAAAGTTAGACCAGAGCAACGGGCTACCATAGAAAAAGTCATCGAAATGCAGGAAACGGCAATGTCTCCGGCTCAGTATGCGGATAAGATATTTAAGGCTATCAAAGAAGAAACATTCTATATACTCTCCGAAGACAGGTACCG
>CAYTUL010000485.1:0-3738 GCA_964441135.1 uncultured Desulfobacteraceae bacterium
GTTTTCCTCAGTTCCCTGTTGATTTTAAGGTATTTTTCGATGTCGGTGGCCTGGGGGTCAAACTCGACAAATGAGAAATAGGGCAGAATACGTTTTAAAAACCTGTCGGTGATATTTATCCTTTCATGCCCAAACCGTTTTCTCCTGACATGGAAATAAAAAGTTGAGTTCGTGGTGTTTTCAGCCCTGTCCTTGGCCCACAGGTACATGGATGCGTTCGGATTTGAATTATAGGGAAGAGCGAAATATGCCAGGAATATACCCTCCTTTGAATTTTCCTTTGCCGGAAATCCGGGGAAGTAATGGTCGTCTACATAGACCCCGCTCTCTACCGTATCGGAAGAGGCCCGGTAGATCACCAGACAGGATCCACCTTTGTTAATATTATGCATCCTGCTGATTGCCCTGATGGCCGGAGGAATCGTATCGACCGTCATTTTATGTTGAATGAGGGTCATATTGCCGTCTCCGCCGCCTCTCCTGGAATAGTCCCACACCTGAACTTTCAGATCAACGCGGCCCTGGGCCAGATGAAGTGCAGAGGGGTCAAAGGCAATCTCTTTTTCAAAGCTCTGGACCCCCTGGCGGTTTAACAGGCCTTTAAAAGGGAATTTTCTTTCAAAGATCGTTACTTCCCTGGCCCCCTGGCTGTAGGAGACCTGAAGCATTTTAAGGCCCCTTTTTAAGTCACGGACCTTTATTCTAAATGACTGTTTCTTCGAGAGGAAATCGGGCAGGGGCTCAAGGCTTGCGGAGGGTTTTTCACCTTCAAAAATGACGGTAAAGAGCCAAATAAAAAGGATAACGATGATTAAAAGCGGTATAAGTGTCAAGGAATAGGATATTTTTTTATTTTTAAACATGAGCTGACTTTCAGAAACAGACCTCTGGCGATATAAGAATGGTCACTGGCGAAATGGACGTTATACAACCCATAGGGTGTTTAATTACCGATTCTGTAATCAAATGTCAAATACCCGTTTGCGACAGGACCCTGACGGTCATCGCGAACAGGGCACATAGATGCGAATGATTTAGATATCAATTAAATGATGGGATTGCAATTTTTTATTTCCCTGCCGATCTCCCTTACCCTTTCAATAATCTCCTCATAATCCAGGGTCTGGAAGATCCTGTCCTTCATGAGTATTTTCCCGTCGACCAGGACATCTTTCACGTCATAGCCCCGGGCGGAGTAGACCAATGTGGACATGGGGTTATAATTTGGGACGAGATGCGGCCTGCTCATATCTACCACAATAATGTCCGCCTTTTTCCCCCTTTCAATACTTCCTGTCTCGTCATGGATACCCATTAACCTGGCGCCCCAGGACGTGGCCATTTTGAGCACGGTTTCGGCGCCCATATCGACCGGATCACGCGAAAAGACCTTTCCCAATTTTGCGGCCGTGTCCATCTCCTGGAAAAGGTCCAGGTTATTGTTGGATGCGCAGCCGTCCGTACCAAGACCCACGGTCATGCCTTTCCTCACCATCTCGGTAACCTTAGCCACACCTGAAGACAACTTCATATTGCTTTCCGGTACATGAACGACACCCACCCCTCTTCTCGATAGAATTTCTATCTCCTCGTCATTCAGGTGTATGGAATGGGCGGCAATCAATTCAGGATTCAGAATCCCCAGGTCATCGAGATATCGAGCCGGCCTTTTGCCCGTTCTCGCGATTACCTCCCTCACCTCCTCCGAAGTCTCGGAAAGGTGTGTCTGCATGGGGAGCAAATAATCCTTACATATCTCCAAGGCACCTATAAAGGTCTTGTCCGAGCAAGTGACCGGACTGTGGCAAAAGAGTCCGGGGGTTATTAAAGAGGAAGAATCGAGCCATCCTTCGATGAATTCCCTTGCAACTGCGAGGTTTTTTTCAGGATCGCTTACCCCGGGTGCGGGGAAATCGATGACACCCTGGGCGACAAGGGCGCGAAGACCGGATTCATGGACGGCCTTTGCCGCGGCATCGGCAAAAAAGTAACTCTCTATAACCCCTGTGGTCCCGGACGCGATCATCTCAAGACAGCCTAACATTGTTCCCCAGTAAACGCTTTCAGGGTTAATAAACTCCGCCTCGGCCGGGAAGATCTTGTCAAAGAGCCATTGCCGTAGGGGAAGGTCATCGGCATATCCCCGGAATATGGTCATTGCGGAGTGAACGTGAGCATTGATTAAACCGGGCATGATGATACAGTTCCGGGCGTCCAAAATCTCAGCCTGCCCGGGTTCCGTGTCTTCGTCAGCCGGTCTTATATCTGTTATCCTGTCTTTTTTAATGAGGACCCTTATGTTTTCCATCGGTGACGCGCCGTCTACCATGGACAGGAGGGTCCCTCCCTCTATGATGATATCGGGATGATTCTCGGAATATTTCGGGGTCATATCTTTCGGGTGGTCCTCCCTGTTCATTTGGTATGGGAAACCCGGTCTTTTAGGCCAGTCGAAGATTCCGCATTACGGATGTTAGGATTATCCGGCTATATGAAAGTGTTCGGGTTTCAGTGTTCAGTGTTCGGTGTCCACTGTTCAGAGGTTAAGGGTTCATCTGATTTTCCTTAGACCTTATACCGTACACCTTATATCTCATGATTTTACCTATAAACCCCCTTTGGGGTTAAATCAAGGCCGGTTCCTTTGGGCATGGAGCCCTCACTATATAGCATACTCATTAACCGGAAGAAACATGAATCAACGGTTTACGGATAAGCATTACATTACCCAACAGCAGGAATAATCCAATAAAATCATCGGTTCGATCAAATCTCCTTGACAAGGTTGCAAGATCTGATAGGAAAGGCGACTCCGGATTCAGGCATTACCGGTTGAGATAATTCCCGTTTTCGATTATGATTTTTCAAAGATCCACCCATGGCATACGGGTTAGCGGAAAAGAAATGACAGGGTTTTTGAGAAGGAGGTCTTGTTTCATTCCATGGCTATGATTGCTCCCTTCAGGGGCCTGACGTACAATTTCAGGAAAATGGACGATATGTCGCGATTGGTCGCCCCGCCCTATGACGTCATCTCTCCCGAAGAGCAGGAAGGACTTTACCGGGCGGACCCCAATAATGTAGTACGACTGATTCTTGGAAAGAAAAAAAAGGGGGATTCGGACTGGGATAACCGCTACACCAGATCGTCCGATTACCTGAAAAGATGGGAATCAGAGGATATCCTTGTCCGTTCGGAGTACCCTTCCATATATCTCGTATCCCATGAATATGATCCCGGGGACGGGAGCGGGCCAAAAGTCAGGTGGGGGTTCATAGCCCTTGTGCTCATCGAGGATGAGAATTCCAGGGTGATTCTGCCCCATGAAAAGACCTTTTCCGCCCATAAAAATGACCGGTTAAAGCTGATAAGGGCGTGCAACACACAGCTCAGCCAGGTTTTCGCCCTTTATGACGACCCGGAGAATATCGTAATAAGCAGTCTCAAAAGGGTGACCAACGGTCCTGCCCGGGTCTCTTTCAGTTTGAAAGACGGAACCAAACACGAGATGTGGGTAATAGAGGACAGAAGCGTTTTTAAAGTTGTCGCCGATGCCCTGCGTGATAAATCCCTGTTCATAGCGGACGGGCACCATCGATATGAGACATCCAGGAACTACAGGAATATCATGAGAGCGAGGTACGGCCGGGCCAGGAGAAACAGGTCCTACGAATATCTGATGATGTATCTTTCAGACATGGATGACAGAGGCCTGACGATCTTACCCTCTCACCGTC
>CAYTUL010000486.1:0-3732 GCA_964441135.1 uncultured Desulfobacteraceae bacterium
CATTTCCTATGAAGCAGGTAGATATCTCCTTGAAAAGAAATATCATACCGGATATTCATCTTCAAGCGAAGCCGGATAATCCGACCTCCGCGATGCTGAATATTCGACCGGTCTAAAAAACCGTGTTTTTTAATATCAAATAAACCAGGCCCACGATAACGAGAATCCAATATGCTTTCCAACTAAGGATAGTTCTTAAGATTCTGTCTGTGTTTCTTTTTTTACCCATTTAACGTTTTTCTGGTTTTTAAAATGGATCACCTCTCGTCCCCCCGTCTTTACGTAGAAAAGGGAGGCTTTAAATTCAAGGCCCTCCTCATTCTCGAAATCAATGACGTACAGTGTCTCCCCCTGTTCCGTGGACTTCTCTATCCCCTTAATACTATTTATGTCGATATAATCCTCATGACTATTGGAGAAGATAATTTGATTATCCACAATCTCAAATAAACAGCCTTCATAGCGCGGTTCTTCGGTTCCCCACACGCCGACAAGTTCCAGGGGAAAGGGTTCGTCCTTCAAGGACTGGCACCCTGAAAATAATACAATGATAATCAATGCGACGGTTACTTTGCGTTTCATTGACTTACTCCCTATCCGGCCCTGTAGTCTACGCGTTTTACGACGGCTGCGCCTCTCCCTATGGACGGCGCCATGTTTTAGAAATATTCCGAAGCGAGGCCAATGTACCTCCCGTTATGCCCCCGGATAATGTCATCATGACTTGCCTTTGCCGTCAGGGGGGCCTGGCTTTTCCCGTCTTTCCCCATACTGTAAAGATCAAAAAAATCATTAATGGGGACCAGCATGTGATCTTTCCTCTTTTTCCCCACACCCTTTCCTTTTATAGTGGCGAAATTTAGATATTGATAGGGGTTTCCCCAGGGGTCCAGAAGGCTTCCCCTGCCAATATCATCCAGGCTAAGGGGCAGGGTCCCGTTGTCGGTCTCCCATAAAAGGATCTCTTTTTCCAGAATACCCAGTTCCGATATTGCCTTTGTGATTTTTGCCTTTTCAATAAAACTGTAGTAGGCGGGAACACCGATACCGGCGAGGGTCCCTACGATGGCGACAACAACCACCAGTTCCAGGAGGGTAAAGCCCATAAAGGATTTTCCCCTCAGTTTATAAACGGCTCTACAACGGTATATAAATCTTTTTATCAGGCGCCGGGATTTTGAGAGCGGGGGACATTCCATGATTTATTAAATGCGCATTCCTATGCAATTACAACGGGTTGTCCTTTAGATGATCATATCGATTTCCTAATGTCAAATTGATTGTGTTCGTTCTTTTGATGCCAGTTTCTGCGTCCGCGTTGGACATCGAGATCGATACCGAAAAGGTTGTCCAATAGAAGAATGATAAAACGGTTATGGGATTTTTCGCAAGGCCGGCAGAGAACCCGATGCACCCCGGACCGGTCCTAATCCATTTATTATCTCTTTCCCCCATCGGGACATCAGCAGCCCTCATCCAACTGATCGATCAATTTTAAGAAAATGGCAAGTCCTGATCCTAAGATCATGATGCAGCCCGCTATGGAAATGCCCAATCCGAAGGAATAGGCCTGGCCCATATATCCGAGTGCGGCCGGGAAAAGCCCGCCTCCAAGAATAAAGGCCGTGGGAGCCGCCCAGGCGGAGGCCAGACTGCGGAGATTCGGCTGAACGATTCTCGACAATGCGGCGAAGCCGGCAGGAAAATAGCAGACGATCAATGCCGGCTGGATAAAAATGATCACCTTAAGCCAGGGACCCGATAAAAAGCCCAGAAATATGGTAATGATTCCCGAAACAATCAGGACCATAATAATAGCCCGCTTTTCTCCGACCCTGTCCGTAAACCATCCGGCAAAAAAGGTCATGAACAGGGCCGATATTTGAGAAAGCCCGATGAGGGTATTGGCCAGATTCTGATCGAGCCCTCTTTCATCCACAAGGTAGAGGGGCAGCATGGCATATACACCCACCTGTCCACCAATCCCGAAGGAAAACAGGAGGACCATGATCCAGAAACCCTTTTGCTTCAGGATAAGCTTTACGATGGGGATATTGGGCTCATCCCCCGGAAAACCCCCGAACCTACCGAACTGGATCAGGACAAACCCCACGATGATAGCCAGGACCCCTATCACGGCAAGGGGAATCTTCCATGAAAACCAGGTCAGAATGAAGACAGAGAGCAGGGGGCCCAGAATCAGGCTAAGAGGCGGTGCCATCTGCTGGACCGCCAGTGCCTTACCCCAGTCCTGCCTGCCCACGATCGCCGTAATCGTGGCAATGTTCGAGGGAAGCTGGATGCCCGCGGTGATACCGAGGACTATCATACCGGCCCGGATCATCCACAGGGACCTTGTAAAGACACATGCCAGCAGGGCGAGTCCCACACCGAACATGGAGATGATCAGGGTACCACGATGGTTGATGCGGGATGAAATGAATCCGGAACTGAGGGAACCGATAAAAACTCCCACAGAACCCACAAGGAAGATCGAGCCCGCCTGGCTGTGGGAAAGGCCCAGGGCCTGTGCAATGGTGGGCATTAAGGGGGCAAAAATAAACCTGCTGATAAAGGTCAGAAAAAAGATGATCGTCAGGAAGATGATATTCCCGATCATGTTCCTAAAGGATTCGGGAACCGGACAGTCTTTCGCAATCAAAGATGTTTCTCCTTGTCTATATGCATATTGTCGAGCCCTTGCCTTTCCCGCAAAGGCCGTTTAGCCTTAAAATTTATAAAATAACCATAACATCTAAAAAGTGGAGCCCCACGGGCAGGAGCCCGTGGCACCTTTGGTGCGGCGTAACCCGCCGAAGCTCCAGTCCTCCTTCGCCAAGGCTTCGGAGGACACCCGCATTCCTCCACGGCCAGGAGGCCGTGGCTTCCTGCGGAGGCGGGTGAAGAATCCCGCCCAAAGGACGCGGCCTTGCTTTAACCCCAAAGGTGTTTTATAGGTAAACCAGGTATAATGTTTTTCTTAAAAAGATATCATAAAAACAGATTATAATAAAGTGTCCCTTGTCTGTTGTTGGTGGTCTGTTGTATAAGTGATTTAAAATACGTATGGAACAAGTGAGCTTGATTTGTGGTCCCTTGAAACGGACTGAAACAGTTGTTGTTTTCATTCCAACAACAGACAACGGACAATAACTAAGAAAAGGAGTACTTTAAAATGGTCCAAATGGCGGGCAATGAAGCCCTCATGGAACTGTTAGTGAATGAGGGTGTCGAATATGTCTTTGGTATACCGGGGGCCACGGAAATCCTGTTTATGGATGCCCTGGAAAAGATGCGCCGGATACAATACATGCTGGGCCTGAACGAGGTAGTATGCTGCGGCATGGCAGAGGGCTACGCCCGGGCCTCCGGCAAACCGGGATTCCTGAATCTCCATACCGGGCCGGGACTGGCCGCCGCCCTCCCACTGCTTTACAATGCCCACGCAGGCGGGGTACCGCTGGTCATCACTGTGGGACAGAATGATAGTCGTCTACTCCAGTATGATCCCCATCTATCGGGGGATCTTGTCGAAATGGGAAAACTATACACAAAATGGAGCACCGAGATCTACCACGCCGAAGACATTCCGACCATGATGCAGCGGGCCTTCAAAATGACCATGCAGCCTCCCACAGGACCGGTGCTGGTTTCCATACCCCAGGATGTTTTGGCCCGGGAATTTGAATTCGAATATAAACCCACAACCATCGTCTATCCGCGACTCAGACC
>CAYTUL010000487.1:0-3726 GCA_964441135.1 uncultured Desulfobacteraceae bacterium
GGTAATCCCAGTAACGGAATAGATACAGCCTGTACCTGCCGTCGAGGATGAGGGGTTTATACTCGCCCGGACCGCCGACCACCTTACTCTCCAAAAGGTTCGTACACCAGGCCTTCAATGCAGGATAGACAATTCCGTCCCCTCCATCCCCCCTTTCCGGAAGCCGCTTTCCCTGTATATCGGACAGATCCAGGCAGACATGTCCCTGTCTCGTATAGCTGCTTGCAAGGGCCGCGGCAAGGGCCAATTCCGGTATCTCCCTTCCGGCAAGCCGGACCAGATGGGCGGCGAAATGGATATCGAGCCGGGAGAGGATTCCGGCCTCATAAAGAGGTTCCAGATACTGGTTCTTCACGATCCAACCCTTCATGTTTGATCTATCAGGCCTGCACATAACCGGTTTATCAATTCAGCGGACGGTCTATGGCGATATATGCCGAAGTCCGGTCCCCTCTCAGGGTCAACACCCCGCAGAAATATATAATAGACTCCTCCGAAATGGCTTTCATAACAATAGCCTGGCAGCCTTATCCCCAGATACTGATTCAGGGCAACGGTATACAGGTGAAACTGGAGGATATAGAATTCCTCTCTCATGGCTGAAACCAGGGCCTCCCGGCCGTAATCCTCGACCTTGCTCCCAAGGAAATTGGATTTCCAGTCCACCAGGTAGAAGCGCTCCCGGAATTGAAAAACCATGTCCATGAAGCCCTTCATGAAGCCTTTGACAGGTGAAAAGGCCAGCCCCTCCATGCCTTCGGGAAAATCCGCCAACGAGTCATACCCGGTGAATCCATTGAATAGGCCGCTTAACTCTCTTGGTGTGATGGATTTTAAAGGAAAATAGAATTCCAGCTCGTTGAGCCGGTCCCGGTTTGGGAGTCGGGATAGGGTAAAATCCCTGTTACCGGGAATGAGCGGAACGGACAGGACCTTCCGGATCGTATCGCAGATGGTATCCTGCCAGGCCGGATCAAAGCCGTGCTCCCGGAGTTTATGGGCAACCCGTTCCTTGAAGGGGAGAGGATCTTCTTGGGTGAAGTCCAGGTGTTCCAATATGTCATGCAGCAGTATGCCCGCCTTCGCCCCCTTAGGAAAGGAAAAGATGCCCGAAGGCTCCTCCTCGGCCCGTGATTCCCGGAAATGGATCTCAGCAGGAGCATCGGGCAGCCGTAATGCATCACGGTCGGCTAGGTCCGCAACGTGCAGCTTCCCGGATACCAGAGATGAAAAACTGGATACACGCCACTTATGTTCAATGTTGCCGGAAAACCGCCGGCAGACGAGCGTTCCCGTCTTCACCGGTAATGGAGAGTAATCTTCGCCCGTCCCGGCCGGCATTTCAGAAAGCTCAATGGTCCCGCCGGCCCGTTCCAAGAGGACGTTCAGTTCCTTCCGTACATCCTCATCATCAAGCCCCTTGAACCTCTCTTCCGTAGCGTTCAGGGGATCTCCCTCCCCCGGCGCTTCCGGGTGATAAAAGAGATAAGCCGGGGCGGAAGTCTCAGCCTGATTAAAACGGCCCCAGACGAGATAACAGCGGTTTTTGGCACGGGTCAAGGCCACATAGAGGAGCCGCAGGTTTTCTGCGAGCTGCTCCTTTTCGGCCAGGATACGGTTTGCATCCATCTGTTCGGAGCCGAGATCAAGGGTCAACCCCATGTCGTTCCTTTCATCGTGGAACATGAAGGGGTTTTTTGAGTTCTTAATCCTCGAACCTCCCCAGGTGAAGGGGCAGAAGACAACGGGATGCTCGAGCCCCTTGCTTTTGTGGATCGTGATGATTTTGACGGCATTTTTGTCACTTTCCAGGCGCAACAGATGCTCTTCCGATCGTGGTGTAGCCGGATCTATTTGTTCGGAGAGCCATTTCAGGAGGCCGGTCCTGTTCAGCTTGTTTTCAACCGATTTCCGGTGAAGGACTTCCGCTAAATGGAGCAGGTTCGTATTCCGGCGCTCCCCATCGGAAAAGGCCATCAGGTGTGCCAGGATCTTCTCATTGGACAGAAAATACCGGAACATCCGGAAAAACCCGCGCTCATTCCACAGGTCATGGTAGGTCCTGAATGTAACAAGCCATCTCTCCCATCCCCTATCGTCATTCAACAGACCGGCTAACTCCTCCCCTTTCAGGCCTATCATATCCGTAGACAGGGCGGCCCCGAGCAGCCTCTCGTTATTCGGTTCGGCGATACCGGCCAGAATCCTTTCCAGTTCCAGGGCTTCCCGGGTGTCAAACAGGTTCCCCGTGCTGTAGAGAACACCGGGGATATGAAGGGCTGCGAGCGCCTCCTGGATCATGCGTGCCTCCGCGTTGGTTCTCACCAGGACGGCAATATCCATTTCCTTTAAGGGGTTTTTTCCAATCATCGCCCTGTTGCTTTCACCAAGAACGAGCAGGCGGGAGATTTCGGCCGCAACGGCCCCGGGGATCAGTTCGTATGCCTGCCCTTTGGTCATGGCCTTCCCGGATCCTGTCAATTTTCCGGCATCCACGAACCATATCTGCAGGGGCGGGCCGGATAGTTCTCCCATACTGAGATATTCGGGTCTCCTCCCGGCCGCCGGCGTGGCAGGCTGAAAGGGGATTTGATCATAGACAAAGGGCCGGTCCGCACCTGTGAAAACGGCATTGGTAGCGGTTATGAGACCGGGCTCGGACCGCCAGTTCTCCCCTAAGGTAAACCTGGACTGCACGTCTTTTGAAGCATCCACGTAGGCAAATATGTCCGCACCCCGAAAACCGTATATGGCCTGCTTCGGATCGCCGATATAAAAAAGGATGCTGTTTGGCGTCCCGAAAATTTTCTTGAAAATGGCATACTGGACCGGATCCGTATCCTGAAATTCATCTATCAGGGCGGCCTTGTATTTTATTCTCAGTGATCTGACAAGATCTTCCCTCCCCTTTTTCTCCAGGGCACTGTGCATTTTAAGCAAAAGATCGTCAAAGGACTGGGTGTTTTTCTCCTCCTTCCTCCTTATGATCTCCTCTTGTACGAAATGAATAAGATTTCCTTTCAGGGCGAGCAGGCACTCATTAAAAACCTTCTGAAGCGCGGCCTGTTTTTCCATGAGCTCCTGGCAGAGTTTAAAAAATGGGTGTAAGGGCGGGGTACAATCTTTCCGAAGGGAGCGTGCGATTTCACCGGCCGTGAACTTTTCGAATCCCTTGAACAGGACCGGCTTGTTTTCCCCGGACGTCAGGTAGTCGTCCATGGCCTGAATCCACACCGGGATTTTTGCCTTTCCATATCTTTGCCTGTTCAAACCTTCATCGTTCAAGAGAATTTGCTCCACTTCAGGCTTAGCCGATTTCCAGCCCCGGCGGACTTTTTCAAAGTGCCTTTGAAATTCCTTTTCTTCTGAGGAAGAGTCGGGCGTTTTTATCCGGGGCAGGATTTTCAGATAGGGCCGGCCTGCCCGGTTTCCGAGAAAAGAGAGGAGATTATCCGGGGTTACTTGATTTTCGAGGACGTAATGAACAAACAGAGGCGATGCATGGTAAAAATGCCTGCGCCAGAAATCATCTACGATTTCCCTCTTGAGATTTTCCTGTTCAGCAACCAGTTCCGTATCAAAGAGACTGCCGCTTTCAAAAGCGTTCTCATAGAGCACCCTCCTGCAAAAACCGTGAATGGTAAATATGGCTGCCTGGTCAAAGGTCCTCAGTGCGGCTTGAAGATATCCCAATGCGGTTTCGGAGCTTTTGTGTCTTTTCACGAG
>CAYTUL010000488.1:0-3709 GCA_964441135.1 uncultured Desulfobacteraceae bacterium
GGACAACATAATCCCCTTCTTCAATAGTGTCATACCCCTTTACGGGCCGATCAAGATACACATTCTCTGTGGATATGGCCAGTTTCCCGCCTTCCGGCATTGCCTCAGCCGAATTTGAAACCAGGTTCATGACGGTTTTCATGAGATGAATGGAAGATCCGGAAATGTTCAACAGGTGGGGATCCAGATCGGTCACTATCTTAATAACCGGATGATAGGATATCATTTTTTCAAATTCAGGACTTGAAAGATATTCGGATACAATATCATTCAGATTTAATACTTCTTTGATAACCACACCTCTCCTTGTCAGGGTCAATAGATCTTGTACAATTGCAGCGGCCTTGGTTCCGGAGTTTTTCATTGTCTGGAGGGGCTTTTTCAGAGGACTGTCATCAGGAATCTGCATTAATAAAAGGTCCGGGTAACTTACAATTCCGGATAATATGTTATTTAGATCATGAGCTACTCCCCCGGCCAGTGTACCTATTGCCTCCATTTTCTGGGCCCGCTGGAGTTGCGCCTCAAGCCTTTTTCTTTCTTCTTCCGCTTTCTTTTGTTCCGTAAGATCTATCACGATTCCTCTGATTCCCCTGGATCTGTTTTCATGAATTATTGGACTCGCGTGAATCACAATGGGAAAGGTGCTACCGTCTTTTTTCACGGCGGTGTATTCGTCTCCCGTTTTACTTATTTCGCTGTTAAGTATCTTTTTCATATATTTAGTAGCTCGGATGCGGTCTTCAGGTATAACCATGTTAATGATGTTTATCCCGGCTTTCAGGTCGGCCGGGAGGTATCCAATAACGTCAACGGCATTTCGATTTGCAAACGTAAGCATTCCCCTTTCATCAGCCTCAAAAACTATTTGGGGCAGAGAATCTGCCAATTCCTTATATTTTCTTTGGTTATCGGTTAATGCTATCTCAATCTCTTTACGCTCCTCAATTTCGCCCTTTAATTTCTCATTTGCTTCCTGCAGATCCATGGTTCGGGCCTGAACGATTTTTTCTATCTCCCGGTTTCTGATCCTGAGCTTTTCTTCGACTTTTTTTCGCACATTTATTTCATTTTCAAGAGAAGAAATAAGATCCAGGTTCTCATGCTTGAGGTTTAAGGACTTGATAACTTCCTTGTTAAGTTTTCTTGAGGTAACAAGCATTACAAACCAGAAAAGACCGATCATGGTCGCCATTGCGTAATGGATCTCATCATTAATCTTGAGGAACATAGTAAAGATTGGTACCACAACGGGGATACTGTAGGCTAAAAAAGCGATTTTTAATGCGGAATAAATCGCCACTGAACCCGCAATCATCCCGCCCAAAACAAATGCGATGAAAGTCTGATGGCCGAGAGAGGAAGGAGGAAAAAGCAATACACCGGCGGAGCCCCAGACGATGCCTGTTACGGCAAGAAAAGATAGGAAAAAATTTTTCCTTCTGATTATTGTTTTAATATTCGAAGTCTTGATCTGATATTTTTTTTGTAGGGTAATACGGATCAAGGAGATGATGAGTATGGACGAAACCCAAAGGATTATCTGAAAGTTCGGGACTATGCCCCACAGGACGAATGACAAGATGAAAGAGTTAATGATTGAGACACTTGCCCCGAGAGATGTCTGCCCGGTTAATTGCCAGATCTGATCGATATAAAGCCTATCAGGCCTTGATTTTCTGCCCATAACCTTTTGACCTTTTCCAAAGAGCAGGGAAGAAATGCAGGTTTAAGTCCCCCTTGTTAATGGAAAATTGATACCTTCATAAGAATATATCGGAATTTTAAAAGGAGTTCTTGATTTTAATTCTTTTTATTCTCGGCTGGTTAAGACATAAAATAGAGGGATATATGTGCCTGGTAGGATGTAAAGAAGTGTGGGAACTATATACCCAGGTAGGCTTTTCTTACCTGATCGACCTTGATAAGGTCGTGTGATCTGCCCGATAGGGCAATTTTTCCTACCTCCAAAATGTAGGCCCTATCGGAAATGGCCAAGGCCATGCGGGCATTCTGTTCAACCAGTAAAACGGTTACACCCGATTCATGGATCTCCCGAATCCTTTTGGCGAGATCCTGCACCGCGGAAGGTGCGAGCCCTAAAGACGGTTCGTCCAATAGCAGAAGTTTGGGTTTACTCATCAACGCCCTTCCAATGGCTAACATTTGCTGCTCACCACCACTGAGGGTCCCCCCCCTCTGGTTGCGTCTCTCCTTGAGTTTCGGAAAGAGTGTATATACTCCTTCAAGACTCTCACTCACTCCTTTTTTATCCGAGCGCAGGTATGCGCCCATCATGACGAGATTTTCATAGACACTCAGGTCAGGGAATATACGCCTTCCTTCCGGACAATGGGATATGCCCCTTTTTACTATTTTGTTGGGCGCCAGACCGCTTATTCTTTCATCAAGGAAGAGAATTTCACCTATCCTGGGAACGAGAAGCCCCGAAATTGTACGCAGCGTCGTGCTTTTTCCCGCCCCATTTGCCCCAAGAAGCGCCACGATCTCCTTATCCTGGATATCGATCGTGACATCTTTCAATGCCCTCGCCTTTCCATAATATACGTCTAAATGGGATATCTGAAGCATTTAATATTCTTCCTTGCCTAAGTAAGCCTCCAGGACCGTTTCATTTTTAGCGATTTCTTCAGGTGTTCCCTCTGCGATTTTTTCACCGAAATCGAGAACGATAATTCGATCCGACAGGGCCATGGCAACCCTCATATTGTGTTCGATAAGGACGATGGTTATACCTTTGTTCCGTATTTCTTTCGCAATTTCTATGACCTCGTTACATTCTTCGCCGCTCATACCTGCCGTAATTTCGTCGAGAAGCAACAGTTCAGGCTCTTCAATCAGGGCCATGGCAACCATGAGACGTCTCTGTTGTGCATGGGTAAGGTCTCCGGCTATGGCGTGCTTGACATCTCCCAAATGCGTGAAGTCCAACATATTATCTATTTTTTTTTCAACCTTCCCAAATACACGTCCCTTTCGCGCACGGGCGATCATGGCAATTTTGATGTTGTCTATGACGGTTTGGGTGTGAAAGATCTTGGTCGTCTGAAAGGTCCTGCTTATTCCACTTAATGCAATCTGGTAGGATAAACGGCCTGCCAGGTCCTGTCCTTCGAAGCTAATTCTTCCGGAATCCGCCTTATACACACCTGTAATCAGGTTGAATATCGTTGTTTTTCCCGAGCCGTTGGGACCGAGGAGGCCTAATATCTCCTCCCGCTTGACTTCAAAACTCAATTGATCGACAGCCCTGATTCCACCAAAATTCTTGCATAAATGATGAATTTCTAAAATGGGTCCCTCTGAGTCTGTCACCTATTTTTCTCTCCGTTTTCTTAAATAATCTCTCAGTTTCTGAATGCCGCCGTATATTCCACCGGGAAAGAGTAAGATGACCGCAACCAGAACGGCCCCCACAAAAGAAGGTCTCCATACGTACATTTTTCCCAGGACTTCCCGAAGAAACTCCGGTGCGCCAATCACGACCAGGGCCCCTATAATCGGCCCTACTAATGTCCCACCCCCGCCTACCACGGTACATGCAAGAATGGAAAACGAAGAACCAATCGTATAGTAATTGGATGAGATATAGGTCTGGTAGGAGATAAACATGGCCCCGGCCAATCCCGTAAAGGCGGAGGTAAGGGCAAAAGTGAGTCTCTTGTATTTTGTCGTATCAATACCGAAA
>CAYTUL010000489.1:0-3708 GCA_964441135.1 uncultured Desulfobacteraceae bacterium
GGGGAAGGGATCTGCGGCAATTCACCCGATCCCAACTGAAGACGGAGTACCGGCCGAGCGTCCAGTCCGTGCAGCAGAATCCCTGGAGTTCCATGGACCCGAGGATGCGGGTAAGGAGCATTATCGCCGAGCCTCTCATCGTGAACAACAATAATCAATCAAAGAAACAGATCCGGGAAAGAGTCCTGGCGCTGCTCGATCAGGTGGGACTCGGTCCGGAGCATGCCGAGAACTATCCCCATGAATTCAGCGGTGGCCAGCGGCAGCGGATCGCGGTGGCGCGCGCCCTGGCCCTGAACCCCAGTCTTGTCGTGCTGGATGAACCCGTGTCGGCCCTGGATGTTTCCATCCGGGCCCAGATTATGAATCTGCTGAAAGATCTCCAGGAAAAGCACAATCTCAGCTATTTGATCATAGCCCACAATTTGGCGACGGTGCGGTATATGAGCCACGCCGTTGCGATCATGTATCTGGGACAGATCGTGGAATACGGGGAAGCGGAGGAGCTGTTTGAGCGGCCTTTGCATCCATACACAAAAGCCTTGATATCCGCGTCCCTGTTAACATTACCCGAGGAAAACGAGAAGGAACAGGAGCAGATCATCCTGAGCGGGGAAATGCCCTCGCCCCTGAATCCTCCTCCCGGGTGCAGATTCCATACCCGTTGCGTTGATGCGCAGGATATATGTTCGGAGATCGAGCCGAAGTTAGGCCCGGTAGGCCGGCAACAGGTCAAATGCCATCACTTCTCTAAACCCTGATTATCTCCTTGAGATTTTAAAGTCCTAAGCCTTCCTGACCTGGACGAGGGTTTGGCTGCTCATTGCGGTTATTAGGGGGTCATAGACCTTATCCGGGTCAACACTGTACATGATGTTGGTGTTGGCGCCGCCGTCAAGGATCGGATACCCCGGCAGACCGAGTTCATCACAACCCTGCCACCATCCATGTAAGGCCATTACCGTATCGGGCCTGATCCCCGGAAAGATCTCGGCTTTCAATTTTAGGAAACCGTGAGGGGATTCGACGATCAACCAATCACCGTCCTTTATACCGCGCTCTGCGGCTGTTTCGGGATGAATATGCAATGTGGGATAGGGTAATACCTCGCGCAAAAGGGGCACATTACGCAGCCAGGAGGCATTGTACATTTTTGAAGTATGATAGTCGGAAAAGAGAAGAGGATATTCCTTCAGGAGCTCAGGCGTGGCTGTAGGACCTTCGGGCAATTCCCGCCATTCCGGTAGGGGGCTGTATCCCAACTCCTCAAAGGTGGTATTGTATATGGCCACCTTGCCCTGGGGCAGGTGCGGGGCCTTCGATAACCGGCCGCTTGGTGATCTGAAGAACTTATCATATTTCTCATACACCATGGGATTTGGCGGATAGGCGATACCGGTTTCATGGGCCCGGAGTTCGTCGATTGTCATTCCCAGAGGCTCGAGCTGATAGTTCATGCAATCTTCCATGCTTCCGTTCCAGAAGTCATCTCCGTAGCCCATCTTCACACCGAGATCAAGCCAGAATTCGTACATGGACTTGTAATCTCCCAGGGGCTCGATTACCTTGTTTCTCGCCATGATCCATCCCGTTCCCATGGGAATCTCGAAGGGGTGATCAATCTCATAGGGTGTCGCCACGGGTATGACCACGTCGGCATAATCCATCTCGGCAGTACGCATCACATCTATGACCACGAAAAAATCGACTTTTTTAAGCGCATCCACGACATTTTTGGAACCCCGGGTACTCACGGTGGGCTGCGTGCCGGGCGCGATGATGGTCCTTATGGGATAGGGTTTTTTCGTAAGAACGCTCTCGATCACCCGGTAATAAGCGGATGTGGGGCCTCCTAACATGGGAATGGCCGGTTGCAGGGGTCTGGGAAACTCAGGCGCCACAAGTCTTTCCATAAACTCGGGAGTGACAAGGTCCAGGCGGGTGATAGGATTGGGCCTCGGCATTGTGCTGCCGGTCGGAACGATATTTCCCCCGCGCCTGTCCAGATTTCCGGTTATCGCTATCAGGATGGCAATGGCGCGCAGGGCGTCACTGGCCGAGGGCGCGTGTTCAAGGCCGTTGCCCACATCAATGGAAGCGCTCCCGGCCATGGCGTATTGACGCGCGAAATCCTTGATCATGGAGGCGTCCAGGCCTGTTATGGGTTCGGCCCATTCAGGCGGGTATTTCTGGATGTGCTCTCTAAGCTCCTCAAAGCCGTAGCACCATTCGTTGACGAAATTTGAATCGTACAGGTTCTCGTTGATGATTATATTCAGCATAGCCAGTGCGAGGGCCGCATCCGTTCCCGGGCGAACCGGAATCCAGATATCCGCCAATGCCGCATCGGGTTCCCGTGAGGGTTTTACGGACGCGATTTTTGCTCCCCGGGCCGTGGCATCCACCAGGGCAAGCACCGGGCCCTTGCTGGACCCGGAAAATACGGGATTCTTACCCCATATTATAATAAAATCGCTATTCTTATAGTCCGCGGCCGGTGGACGTGTTCCGATCGTGTATAAAAAGGTGAACATCATCTGCATGGCGCAGATTCCGCTGTGGCCGTCATTGGGACTGCCGTGAACGGCGAGGAATCTGCCATAATATTCATGATAGGACCTTCGGGCGGGTGACAAAACGGTCAGGGATTCGGGCCCGTATTTCTCTTTCTGTTCCTTCAGTTTCCCGGCAATGATATCAAGACCTTCATCCCACGTAATCCTCTTAAATTTTCCTTCCCCCTTTTTCCCCGTTCTTTTCATGGGATATTTGAGACGTTGCGGTGAATAGACCCATTGAGGTGCGGCATGGGCCTTCGGGCAATTCCTGCCCCAGTTCAGGGGAGAATCCTTCATTCCTTCGCTCCCGATAAATCGGCCGTCTTTGACAATGGCATAAATTCCGCATCCGGCAGACGGGCCGCACATGCCGCAGAGGGTCGGAACGGCCTTCTCTTTTCTTTCTTTTATCACAGGACCTGATGGTGCAACGCCTTTTCCCTTCGTTTTTTTTTGTTCACTACTCATCTCAATGTCTCCTTGTAATCTCGCAACACTACTAAAATTCATTAGCAGATTTAACTCTTCCATAGCATATTATCCTAAGAAATGAAATCCATATTAACGAAAATTGGGGACAGCCCTTAACGGGCTGCTCCCTCTTTTGTTTTGATAAATTGTCCAGGAAATGGTATCGAAGAATTTGAAAAATTAAAGAGGGACCTCCACTTCTAAATACAGGAGCCGGACATGGACTATGAACAAAAATACTGGAACCCCATATTAGAGACATTACCTATAGAAAAGATCCGAGATCTCCAGTTGAAAAAGTTCAAAAGGATATTTGAATGGGCCTATAGAAACTCCAGGTTTCACAGGTCTCTCTATGAAAAAGCAGGTATCAAACCCGATGATATCCGTTCTCTCGAAGATATCCGTAACATCCCCAAGGTCGAAAAGGCCATGATGAGGGGCATCCAGCGGAAGGAGCCCTTTCCCTATGGTGATGCCCTGTGCGTCCCCCTTGATGAAGTGGTGGAATTTCGCCAGACGAGCGGTACCACAGGACAGCCCGTATACCAGCCCGATACCTGGCAGGATTGGGAATGGTGGGCCGAATGCTGGTCCTTTATCCTCTGGGCCCAGGGATACCGACCCTTTGCCCGTGTCTTTATCCCCTTTGGGTATAATATTTTTTTGGCCTTCTGGG
>CAYTUL010000490.1:0-3701 GCA_964441135.1 uncultured Desulfobacteraceae bacterium
AACATTTCGACCGCATTTGGCGCAGCGGCGCTCGGCATCGCTCCCGACGACTTGCTCAGGAAATAAGAATCCGTGCCGGGGGCAGGCAAAGGTCTCTTTGCAGACCATCCCCTGAGTCAGCAGCCGGCTGAAGGGCTCCTTAAATTTGACCAGCCCGAATTCATGCAGTACACGGGTATAATAGCGGGCATACAGCAGGTGCAGGATGGCGTGTTCAATCCCGCCGATATACTGATCCACGGGCATCCAGTAATCCACACGCCCCCTTTCCACAGGTCCATCAATATGGTCGGGGCAGGTGTACCGGTCAAAGTACCAGGAAGACTCCACAAAGGTATCCATGGTGTCGGTCTCGCGGTTGGCCGCTCCACCGCACCCCGGGCACCTGGTCTCGTAGAATGAAGGCTCAAAGGGGAGAGGAGACCCCCCGCCTTCTCTCAACTCCAGATTGAGCGGTAGTTCCACGGGCAGGTCTGCTTCCGGTACAGGCACCGTTCCGCACCTTTTACAGTAGATTATGGGGATGGGCGCGCCCCAGTACCTTTGTCTGGAGATATTCCAGTCCCTTATCCTGAAATTCACGGTTTTATGGCCGAGGCCTTCCGATTCAAGGTACTCAGCGATCCTGTCGATGGCTTCGAGGTTGCCCTTACCGTCAAAGGGGCCGGAATTCATAAGAACGCCTTCCCCTTCGTAAGCCTCCGTCATTCCATCCTCCGTAAGGTCCATCTCAGGCGGTTCTATCACCAGTCTGAGAGGTATCTGGTATTTTTTTGCAAACTCGAAATCCCTCTGGTCGTGGGTCGGGACCGCCATAATGGCGCCTGTACCGTAATCAAAAAGGACAAAATTAGCCACATAGATGGGAATCTCCTCCCCTGTCAGTGGATTAAGGCAGTACCTGCCCGTAAAAACGCCCTCCTTGACGGTAAAATCGGCGGTTCGCAAATAACTGTCTACCTTCATGGTACGTTCCACGAAATCCTGGACCTCCCTTTCCTGGGGAAGACCCTTTACCATACTGCGAAGTATCGGATATTCCGGCGCAAAACACATAAAAGTGGCACCAAATACCGTGTCCGGCCTGGTGGTATAGACATCTATCACCTCATCAGAACCCACAAGGGGGAACTTGATGATGGCCCCGTGACTCTTTCCTATCCAGTTTTTTTGCATGGTGATGACCCTTTCCGGCCATCCCCGGAGTTTGTCACAATGGTCGAGTATATCCTGGGCGTAATCCGTGATTTTGAAAAACCAGCTGTCCATCTCCTTCAGCACGACCTCCTGGTCGGTATGCCTCCAGCAACACCCGTTCACCACCTGTTCCTTGGCAAGCACGGTCTGGCAGCTATTGCACCAGTTCACATAGGTCCTCTTCCTATAGGCAAGACCCTTCTCATACATCCTCAGGAAGATGAGCTGCTCCCATTTATAATATTCCGGATCGCACGTGGCCAGTTCCCGGTCCCAGTCATAACTAAACCCCATCCTCTTCAACTGAAGCTTCATGCTATCGATATTTTCATGGGTCCACTTGTGAGGGTGGGTTCGGTTTTCTATTGCCGCGTTCTCGGCGGGGAGGCCGAAGGCGTCCCAACCCATGGGATGGAGGACGTTTTTCCCCTGCATCCTCCTGTACCGGGCCACCACGTCCCCAATGGTATAGTTCCGGACATGTCCCATATGAATCTTCCCGGAGGGATAGGGGAACATCTCGATAAGATAATATTTCTCCCTGTCCGGGTCTTCCTTTACTTTAAACAGATCTTCTTTTTCCCAAAAAGCCTGCCACTTTTTTTCCAGTTCCTGCGGGTAATATTTCACAGTTTTAAATCACCTCCCGTGGCCCTTGATCGCCTTGGGTTCCCTTGGATTTCAATTCATTAAAGATATTATCCATCACTCCGTTTATAAATGACCCCGACTCCTCCGTGCCGAATCTTTTGCCCAGTTCAACCGCCTCATCAATCGATACCTTGGGGGGGATCTCTTCCATAAACAGGATCTCAAAGACCCCGAGCCTTAAAATGGTCCTGTCCACCTTTGACATCCTTTCAAGACGCCAGTTCCTGGAAGATCCCCTGATCAACCTGTCCAGGGATTCCCTGTTTTCAGTAACACCGTGTACGAGTATTCTTGAAAAGGCCCTGATGGATTTGGAAGGATTAAAGTGGTCACATATCAGGTCAAATATTTCATCGGGATCACCGGGGCTGAATTCCATATGAAAGAGGACCTGCATGGCCAATTCTCGGGCTTTTCGTCTGTTTCCCATAGATAAAAAATATCTCAAAGAACCTAAAAAATCTACCCGATGACCCCTTCAGCAAAAATCCCTACAGGGGAAAAACAGGGTCGCGGATAATGGGGTTACAGTTCATTAAACAGATTCACCATCTCCATGGCAGCCACGGCTGCGTCCCATCCCTTATTTCCCACCTTTGAACCGGCCCGTTCAATGGCCTGTTCCAGGTTATCCGTCGTCAAGACCCCGAAGGTCACGGGGATTTCACTTTCCAGGGCCACATTCGCGATCCCCTTGGAAACCTCCGCGGCCACATAATCGAAATGGGGTGTTGCACCCCTGATCACGGCCCCAAGACATATGACCGCGTCATACTTCCCCTTTTTAACCAATTTCTTAGCTGTCATGGGGATCTCAAAGGCGCCCGGCACTTTGATGAGGGATACCCGCTCTTCATCAACGCCGTGCCTTTTTAAGGCGTCCATGGCCCCTTCCGCCAGCCTGGAGCTGATAAATTCATTAAACCTGCTGACGATGATCGCGAAGCTGAAACCCTCCGCCGAGATCTTACCTTCCAATATCTTAGGCATATTATCGATCCTCCAATTATTGGTATTCCCTCTGTTTATTATTCCTTCCATGAACCGGGAATCTTCGACCCGATCCTATTCATCCTTTCCAATTTTCATCATATGACCCAGTTTGTGGCATTTGGTCAACAGGTACTTCATATTCTCAGGCCTCGGTTCGATCTCAATGGGCACCCGGTCCTCTATCATCAGGCCGTAGCCCTCCAGACCCCTTATCTTCTTCGGATTATTCGTCATCAACTTCATCCTTCGTACACCCAGGGCCGCTAAAATCTGTGCGCCCACCCCATAGTCTCTGAGGTCCGCTTCAAAACCGAGCTCCTCATTGGCTTCGACAGTATCCCTCCCCTGGTCCTGAAGGGCATACGCCTTAAGCTTGTTGGCAAGACCGATACCGCGGCCCTCCTGCTGCATATAAAGGATGACCCCCAGTCCTTCCTTCTGAACCATCTCCATCGCCTTTTCCAATTGGCTCCCGCAGTCGCATCGAAAGGAACCGAATACGTCCCCTGTGGTACATTGAGAATGTACCCGGACAAGGACCACTTTATCAGGATCAATCTCACCCTTGACAAGGGCGAGGTGTTCGTAATCGTCAATGTCATTGACAAATGCCACGGCCCTGAAATCCCCAAAGGGGGTTGGCAAGGTGGTTTCCGCGGCCAGATGGACAAAGGATTCATTTCTCATCCTGTAGGCGATCACATCGGCCACCGTGGCAATCTTCAGCCCGTGTAGTTTCGCAAATTCGATCAGGTCGGGCATCCGGGCCATTGTCCCGTTTTCATTCATCACCTCGCAGATGACCCCCGCCGGTTTGAGACCGGCAAGGCGTGCAAGGTCTACGGATCCTTCGGTCTGAC
>CAYTUL010000491.1:0-3686 GCA_964441135.1 uncultured Desulfobacteraceae bacterium
TTATCTCTTTGGTTTGGTAGGGAGCTGGATAAAAGAATTTAGACGGGATTTACAGGATTTACTGGGTTTCACCGCCCACTCGCTGTGCTCGTTCAAGACACAGAGAACGCAGAGAAAACATTCTTCACGATGCGTTTAAGATCATTTAAGTCCCGCTCCGCAGGCACTCCAATGAGGTATCATTGGAGCTTATGGGTGAGATAAGCCTTATCCTGTTGATCCTGTTAATCCTGTCGAAATATTTATATTATCTTATCCAGTATTTGATCATAGGCGCGCTTTACCTGTGTGTCAGACTTTTCCAAAATGCTTCCGAGACCCGTACTATCTGACATAAGAACAATCTCGGGATCGATGGGTATCTCTCCCAGGATGGATACTCCCATCTGGGAAGCCATCTTTGCCCCGCCCCCTTTGCCGAAAATCGAGATCCTTTCCCCGCAGTGGGGGCAGGAAAAATCGCTCATATTTTCAATGATTCCAATAATCCTCATATTTACCTGGCGGCAGAAATTAATCGATTTTCTCACATCGGCAAGACTAATCTCCTGGGGAGTCGTCACAATCAGGGCCTCCGCGTCCGGTATGGTCTGGGCCACGGTAAGGGGTTCATCCCCGGTTCCGGGCGGAGAGTCCACGATGAGAAAGTCCAGATCTCCCCAGTCTATATCGGATATAAATTGTCTTATGGCACTTATTTTGAGCGGTCCTCTCCATATGACGGCCATATCCTGTTCTCCCAACAGCATACCCATTGAGACAATCCCTAATTTTTCGGAAAACCGATAGGGTTGAACCACACCCGCCTCGGGCATATTCAGCCCGCCTTTGACATTCATGATGAGGGGAATGCTCGGGCCGTGAAGATCCACATCCAAAAGACCGACCCTTTTTCCCCTTTCGCTTAAAAAAAGCGCTAAAAACCCGGCCACAGTGCTCTTTCCAACGCCCCCCTTACCACTCATAACCAGGATCTTTCTTTTGATTTTTGCTAACTTGGCCTTAATTGTCCTGTCCTGTTGAGACCTCTCCAGGTCACCAGGCGTGATGATATTCCCAGGTCTTTGTTCCATCTCATTTATCTCCTTTTTTTTCACCGCCCCTCCCCTTCGATACCTCTCCGGGTCGTTCGAGACACAGAGAAAACCTTATTCTTGACAAGATTAACAGGATTTACCGGATTCACCTAAAAATCTTTTTCTCTCACAGAGCCCGCAAAGTACCCTAAAAAACGATGACAGTTGATCACATAAGATCCGCTCTGCGGATGTCCCTGAAATTTCATTGGGACTCAATGGGAATGTCATGTATGGAATAATAAGCGCGCTTACTTTTCCATGCATGCCGTTCCCATTGGTACTTAAGTGATCACCTGTATTATCTTGTCCATCCTGTTATCCTGTCCGATGGTTTTTTCCCGACTTCTTCTTTTTCTCTGTGTTCTTTGCGTACTCTGCGAGATAAAAAAAAGAGGAACCCGGATCCTGCATCCTCTAAGGTTCCTCCATTTTATGCTTAATATTTATGGCGGTTTTCCTGCTAAATGCTAACGGCTACCGGCTAAAAGTTTGTTGCAAAACCTACAACTCCAGCCACGAATCCGAATACAGGGAGTGGCCCAGTATTACCTTCGCGGTCTTTACATAGTCCTTGAGCTCTTTGGACAGGGATCCCATGTCCGGTTCTTCGCCATCCATCACCTTGTGGATTACCTCCACAATATCATCTCTTTCGCCCCTTGCCACCGCGATCAATGCGTCATCATAGGCATCGGCAATACATGAATACATTCCTTTCCTTTCCAGCATAACCATATAGGCGACATTAAGGATAGATCGGAGGTGTTCCGGAGGACCGTTTGAGATATTGGAAAGCCCGCATGTGGATTTTACCCCAGGAAACATATCCTGGAGCATTTCCTGAAAGGCAAGTAAACTCATGAGCTGCGGCTGCTGGATATTTACGGGGGTTACAATCCCGTCCACAAATATGTCCTCATTGGGAATTCCCGCCTCATTAGCTGCATATATCAGCTCAGCCGCCAAGGCCCCCCGCTCGTTCTCATCCCTCGGAAGTCCCTCCGGCCCCCACATGAGGGCGATCATATTCGCATTATATTTAACTGCCAGAGGGATCATCTTCTCATAGCGCTCGGGCCGGCACATTATTGAATTAATAATCGCCTTTCCCTTATGAGCGGCAAGGCCTGCCTCCATGGCTTCGATGTTTGAGGTATCCAGGCATAGCGGCGGCGTATCTCCGATGGCTTCCTGAACCGTTTTTACCACGAATTCAAGCAGCTCCGGACCACCTTTCCTCGCAGGACCCAGATTGATATCGATCCAGTCCATGCCTTTCTCTTTCTGCCGCTTAGCCTCCTCCGCGATGGGGCCGGGGTCCGTCTCCTTGAAGGCCCGGCCGATGATCCTGTTTATGACATTGAGATTTTCTCCAATTAGGTACATGGGTTCACCCCCTTAAAAAAATTTAGACAGGATTTTTAAGAATTAAATCATTATCTCACATAGAGTACACAGAAAAAACATTTTGTAGACAGGATGAACAGGATCTACAGGATTTATTAAAATCATCTCACACAGAGATCGCAGAGGGCACAGAAAAAACATTGTTTCGCGATGCGTTTAAGATCACTTAAGTCCTGCTTCGCAGGGCTCCAATGATGTCTCATTGGAGCTTATTGGAGAGTCCTGTTTTGAAAAAAAACGAGCTTATTCTTCCAAACAGGCCCCTCCCATAAAACTTAAGTGATCTTCTAAACCTGAATACAGTCCTTGCCGTTTTAAATAACCTCTGTGCTCTCTGCGAGAGACTATCTTTTATCCTGTTAATCCTGTCTGATAGCCATCATTTCCAGTTATCTTTCAGGTACTTGGGTATCAGGGATGCGTCCCTGGGGCCTATCATAATCTCCCACCCCGGAAGCTCCTCCTCCATCTCACCACTGATTGAAGCCGCATAACCCGGTATGATAATTTTTTTATGCTTGACTTTATCGGCAATACCGGACTTCTTGACAAACGTGCCCACCGCATCGCCCGCGAACTTACCGGCCGCCCAGGCCGTCATCACGGAAAGACCTTCGGTATCCATGATCAGAAGCCAGCTCGGGACCCTGCTTCCCTCGATCTCGCCGCTGACGATAAAATAGGTAAGGGAGAAATTCGTGGTAACAAGGACGGGTGAATTCTCATCGGGAGCACCGATCTCGTAGATTCCCTGGGTGACGGTCATTGGCCTTTGGGGATCCGTAAAGATATTGAGCCTCTCAAGGAGCAACGGGAATATGCTCTCTCCTTTGAAGTCAGACAAGACGACAATTCCCCCATATTTTGCAATCAGCATGGCTGCTATGACAGTTTCTATATCCAGGCTCCCGGCCATCTCGCAAGGGAAAGTGATGGTGGGAAAGCCAAGGGAGCGGTTGCTGGCCTTGAGGGCCGCCCTCCTTATGGCAACCTGATCTTCAAGGAGTCGCCTAACCTCCCTGGAGCCTGAATCCAGCACCAGGTCCTTCAGGCCCATTCCCGTCAACTTATCGCTGAGGTCTATGAGTTCATCTATGCTATCGGCCCTGACAGCCAGCGGCAGGCCGCTCTCCTTTGCCAGGTTTCCCATATCTTCCGCGTTATCCTTGGTAGCCGCATAAAGAAGCGGTATCTTAAAAC
>CAYTUL010000492.1:0-3679 GCA_964441135.1 uncultured Desulfobacteraceae bacterium
CTTCGCGGTGGGGGAGGCCTTACACCCATATCTTGCTTTTAACATTTTCGTCTCTTCAAAGAGATCCCCACAGACCATTCTTTCTATAAAAGTATATCATGTTGCAATATCCTAACCGGACAATGCTGCCTTTGTTGGAGGATGTTTCGATAGCGATTGAACATTGAACTTTTTTGTTAGGTTTTTATTAACAAAGGATTAGATTTCGGTTTGATTTGTATGGGAAGAAAGCTGGTTGATACCGAAGGATGCCCGGGGATAGGCTAAAATTGATCCTTTATCCATTCCAATATTTCATCCCTTGTCCTGCGGAATGCCGTCAACCTATCCATATCATTCCCGTGGACAGCAGCGGGGTCGTTAAAACCTTTATGCAGGCGCTCCTTCCCCCCGGGAAAAAAGGGACAGACTTCGTTGGCGTGGTCACAGACCGTTATTACATAATCAAAATCCTGCGTAATGAATTCTTCTAAGCTCTTGGATCGATGCTTTGAGATATCAATACCGATCTCGTCCATGACCTCGATGGCAAAAGGGTTAACCTTTGAGGGCTCTGTACCGGCGCTGAAAGCCTCGTATTTTTCACCATATAATTCGTTCATCAGACCTTCGGCGATCTGGGAGCGTGCAGAATTATGGGTGCATATAAAAAGAACCCTTTTCTTCATATTTCTCCCATCCTTTATGGGATCATCGTCTTTCTTTGGATACTGAAATCGATCTCATTCGAATCCAGGCCATAGATTAGATCCTCGGTTTTCGTGTTCTCCTCCAGCCAAGCGATTATTCTTTCTGCCTTCTCTGCGGGGATATCCCTGTTTAAAACGGTAAACACCTGTTTATTGCCTGTACTATCATATTCAAACATGATTCGAATCGATTTTTTTTCCGGAAAATCCAGAGAATGGTAATTTAATACATCGAATATCGATAACTGCCTTTGTACTAATCTTCTTTCGTTCACTATGTTCCTCCGTGTTTGTGTTCATATTTTTTCACGCGGTCTTTTTTCGTTTGTAGATGGTCATTGATAGGAGATATTAGGAATGGAATGTTAGAAATACATTTGGTGAGGGTTAAATTCCTGTAATGTTTCGAATTTAGATAAAAAACAGTATTCAGGTTTCAGTGTTCAGCCCGATAGTTCGGGCAGGTGTATTGAAAAGGTGCTCCCCCTTCCAGGGACGCTCTCAACGGATACCCGGCCGCCATGTGCCTGTATGATATGCTTTACGATGGCAAGCCCGAGACCGGTACCTCCGAGCTGGCGGCTCCTTGCCTTGTCCGCCCGGTAAAATCTCTCAAAAAGACGAGGCAGGTGTCTTTTCTCTATACCCTTTCCATTGTCAATGACCCTTATGACCACCTCCCTCTCGCCTTGAAGGGTTTCAAGCCTTACGGTCCCCTGGGGATTGCTGTATTTAATTGCATTATCAAGGAGATTGACAATCGCCTGCTCGAGAAGGGGGCGATTGATCTTCGCGGCAATCTCTTTGTCGCTGGATATTTCCATATGAATCTGTTTCGATTCTGCATTGGGCCTGCAGATCTGAACCGCCGTCTCCAGAACCCCCCTTATCCCGGCCTCTTTAAGCGGAATACCCTCGTTCTCTGTGTCTTTCTCGATTCGAGACAGGCTGAGCAGGTCCTCAATGATGGCTTCAAGGCGATCCACGTGTTTGCCGATGATCTCGAGAAACCGCGCTTGATCCTTTTGCTCCTGTACTGTTCCCTGGCCGAGGGTTTCCACGAAACCCTTTATGGCGGTGATTGGCGTCTTTATCTCATGAGATACATTCGCTACAAAATCCCTGCGGATATTTTCCAGTCTCCGTAGCCGTGTTATATCGTTCAGTACAATAAGGGCCCCGATCCGGTTTTCCTCCGCACCGTGAAGTAATGTGCCATGGAGGACGACGGACCGTTCTCCATCGGAAGAAAGGACCATCTCCTTCTCTACAGGTTCCTGGCACGATAGCGCCTCTGTCACGAAATTTTGAAAAACACTGTTTCTGATGATCTCCTGAACACTGCGGCCCTGCGCCTTTGAAGGATCCGTTCCGAACATTCGTGCCGCAGCACTATTTATGGTGATAATCCTTTCTTCCATATCAACGGCAATGACACCTTCAACCATGCTGGACAATATGGTTTCTGTCTCACCTCTCTGTCGCATTATCGTGTTGATCCGTTCATGAAGATCCTGAGCCATACCCTTCATGGCTTCATAAAGGCTGTCCAATTCCACTATATTGAGCCTCGGCATCCGGTACTGGAAATCGCCCCTGATAAAATAGTCGGCTCCTTTTTCGAGTTCCTCAATGGGCTGGACTATGCGACGCGACACGATCAAACTTACCGCGGCCCCTGCTATGGCAATAACCAGTCCCCCTAATATCATTTTCCAGACGATCCCCTTTATTACCTGCTTAATAATATCGACCGGCATTGAAGTCCGTACAACCGCAAGGAGCCGCGAATCCCTTTTTACAGGTACTCCGACATACATGAGATGCTTTCCCAATGTTCGGCTATATCTCATGGAGGTTCCCGTAACTCCCGTGAAGGCGCGAAGGATCTCCGGTCTGCTGGCATGATTATCCATTTTCCCGGGGTTGCTGTCTGAATCGCCTACCACCTTTCCTGAAGGCAAGATTACGGTGATTCGGGTCGAAGAGCGCTTTCCGGCCTTCTTGCATAAAAGGTCAATCTTTTCCTCATCCAATGGATCAAGATATCCTGTAACCTGATCTTCAAAGATAAAGGCTCTTGCTTCGAGGTCTGTCTCGGTCTGTTCAAGAATAAGTTTTTTAGCGGATACGGCCGCGTACCAGGTGACGGCTATGAGGGCGATTATGGTGATAAGGAGATAGGGAGGAAATATTTGCCAGATTAAACGTCTCTTTCCGGCCATGATGCTAAACCTTGAACCGGTACCCGACACCCCTGACGGTCTCGATGTACTTTCCGGCAGAACCCAATTTTTTTCTCAGTCCCACGATCTGGACATCCACCGACCGGTCCGTGACATAGTAATCATCTCCCCGCACGAAATCCACGATCTGGGAACGGGTAAATACCCAGCCCGGCCTTCTTATGAGAAAATTCAGGATTCCAAATTCAGTGAATGTCAGGGAAACCGGTTTTTCATCAACAAGGACCTCTCTCCGGCCCAAGTGTATCTCGAGCTCATGAATTCTAATGTCAGGGTCTTCTCCGGGTAAATCCCTTGACCTCCTGCGCAGGACCGCCCGGACCCTTGCCAATAAAACCCGGGGGCTGAAGGGCTTTGTAATATAATCGTCCGCCCCTAACTCAAGTCCGGTCACAATATCCGCTTCTTCACCCTTGGCCGTTAGCATCACAATAGGGATATGTTTTGTACTGTTGTCTTCCTTGAGTTTCTTTGCCACTTCCAGGCCATCGATTCCAGGCAGCATGAGATCCAGCAGGATCACGGCGGGGAGTTCGGCCTTCGCTCTTTTCAGGCCTTTTTCACCCGATGAGGCGCAAAACACCCTGTAACCCTCTCTTTCAAGATTGAACTTCAGCAACTCGAGGATGTCTTCTTCATCATCCACGACAAGTATCTTTTCCTTTGCCATGTTCCTGCCACTTAAGAATTCGTAACACTTTAGCCTTTTGAAAGATGGTTAATAAAGAAGGGTGCTCGGGGATA
>CAYTUL010000493.1:0-3667 GCA_964441135.1 uncultured Desulfobacteraceae bacterium
TGATTGCTGATAGCGCGAATCCAAAAACGTTAGTTTATGGATGAGCATTAATCATCTCTTTAAAGAGCTGATGGGCTATGAAAATTCCCTGTTGTTTCGTCGAGCATACTCATTGATGGGAGCCATTATTCTCAACCGTAAGGTATTGTTTAATCAATTCCCCGGCAATAGGCGCGGCGGCGCTGCCGCCATGGCCGCCATTCTCTATAAGGACGGACAGGGCGATCTTTGGTTTTTCCGCGGGTGCAATGGCGACAAACCAGGCGTGATCTCTTAATTTCTCAGGTACTTCACTTCCCTCGCTCAGATTCTCCTCGGCCTCAAGCGCAATAACCTGAGCCGTTCCGGTCTTTCCGGCGACTGTAATACCCTTGACCCTGGCCTTTGAACCTGTTCCATGGGGCTCGTTTACTACCCCGATCAGGGCCCTTTTTATCAGCTCCAGGTTTTCAGGCCTGGCATGAAGTTCTCCCATTAGGGTGGGTGTAAACCGGTAGACTTCACCCTTGTCATTACCCACCCATTGGACGATTTTCGGCTGATAGATCTTACCACCATTGAATATCACGGATATTAGTCTTGCGATTTGAAGAGGAGTTACCAGTACAAAACTCTGTCCGATTGACGCTGAAACAGTCTCCCCCGGCTGCCATGGAATACCCCACCTCTTTAATTTCCACTTGCTGGTCGGAATAAGGCCTTCCTTTTCATAGGCCAGAGTGAAGTTCGTCTTTCTTCCAAGGCCGAGCTTCATGGCGTAACGGGCAATATTATCGATACCCAGTCGCTTGCCTAATTTATAAAAATAGACATCGCAGGATTCGCGAAGCGCCCTGTGGAAGCTTATATAGCCGTGACCCCTCTTTTTCCAGCAACGATAGGTATAATTGCCCAATCTATAACTTCCATTACAGTAGATTTCCTCATCGGGATTAATAACTCCTTCCTCCAGTCCCGCTAAAGCCACGACAATCTTAAATACGGACCCCGGAGGGTATTGCCCAGAAATGGCCCGGTTCTGGAGAGGGAAATCCCTGCTGGTGACCATCCTGTTCCATTCAGCCCTGTCTATGCCTCCTATAAATTTATTGGGGTCAAAGGATGGGTTGCTCGCCATTGCCAGAATTTCACCATCTTCGGGATTCAAGGCTACGATAGCACCCTTTTTATCCTTTAACATTTTTTCAGCCGACAGTTGGAGATCTTTATCGATCGTGAGCGAAAGGTTTAGCCCAGGGGTGGGCAATTTACTTGAAATGACCTGCAATTTCCTTCCGGCCGCATCGACTTCAACCTGCATACCTCCCTTTATACCGTTTAGATACTCCTGCCAGCTTCCTTCCACCCCGTACTTTCCTATCAGATCTCCAGGACCATTATTCGAATATTTACCGCTGCTTAACTGTTCTTCACTGACCTCTCCTAAGTAGCCGATAAGATGTGAGGCAAGTTTTCCAAATATATAGTTTCTTTGGGGTCTGACCTGTATCAATAACCCCGGCAAGTTAAACAGGTGGGTTTCAATAACAGCCAGTTCATTACGGGAAACATTTTTCTTTATCAATACGGGTTTAAACGTGTACTTGTTTTCAGGCTTGTTTAATTTTTTACTGATTTGCTCAGGGTCAAGTTCTATTAAATATTTAAGGCTCCTTAATAATTGTTTTGAATCCTGAATATCTTCCGGAATGACATATAAATCGTATGAGGGACGATTATCAACTAACAATTTACCTTTCCGATCAAAGATCATTCCTCTATAGGGGGGAATCTTCTGAAGATGAATACGATTATTTTCGGACTGGATTCGGTACCGCGGGCCGTTAACTACCTGGAGAAACCATAATCGTAAAATCAGGGCCGAAAGGATCACAATCGCGATGACGGTCACGGCCCTAAGTCTTTTGTTTAGGATCTCTACGGATACCGGATCAAAACCTGAACTTCTCAAGGATTTCTCTCCTTTATGCAACAAAAGTTGAATATCAATACATACTCAACTCGGACGAAACGACGCAACTCAAGAATCCCTCTGAGCGGGACCTGACTCGGATATTTTTTCAATTTTATAATAATATTCCATTTTTCATTTAAATTCAAGTATTTCTATCAAATTGCAGGGAGAATATTTCAAATTTTATTTTCTTCTCCCATAAAAATATCTACAAAATAGTTTATGAGGTAAAAAAGAATGGGGGCGATCAGACCGGAGCATAGAATTGAAGACACGAATGACAGAAGATTAGCAAATGAGATATTCATTTCCATGGAAAAAAGGTGCAGGAGCGTAATGAGCAGGGCCTCCTTTAATAGCACCGCCATTGATGTGATCGCTATCTGACCTCCGGGCGAGAACAGGTCCAGAGGACGAGAAAAAATATTGATAGTTAAAAAAACAATTAAATAAATAAGGGTATAAAGGCCTAATATCCCGCCCGATAATATATCCGTAATCAAGCCCTGGCCGAATGCAAAAATGCCGGCACCCGTTACACCGTTGAATACAAAAAGAAAAATGATAAAAACGATGACAAGATCCACATCAAGGGATTCGAGATTGACGAGATTCATCAGGATCCCTTTATTCATGATAAAGAGGGTTGAGATGAACCATGCCAGAAAACACAGGACTAATCCTTTTCTTTTAGATGATTCGCTAATGGGTCCTCCTTAAGTATTACCAATAATTCCTCTAAATTTGAAAAATCAACCATGGGTCTTACTTTTACGTCCTTAAAGAGTCCTCCGGGCGGGTTTTTTACATCAATTACCTCACCCACGGGAATTCCCTTGGGAAAGACACGGTCCAAACCCGAAGTGATTACCATGTCTCCGACCCGTACATCGCTTGTCTTCAGGACATAATCAAGTATACACACCTTTGACGACAATCCCTTAACGATTCCGTTATCACGAGAGCGTTGTATTATGCAATCCACCGCGCTATTCTGGTCGATAACCAAGAGAACCTTCGCATAATTATAGGATACGGAGACGAGCCTTCCAACCACACCCTTCGAATTGACCACAGGCATATTGACTTTAATGCCGGAATTTTTTCCTTTGTCAATGATGACAGACTTAAACCAACCGGTGGGGTCCCGCCCTATTACCTGGGCGGCCAAAACTGGATTATTGGTAGTTGCCTTAAATCGTAGCAGGTTTTGAAGTCGTTGATGGGTGGCGAGTAATTCCCGGTATCGAAAATTCTCCATTCTGAGGGAATCGATCTCCCCCTTCAATCTAATATTTTCTTTCTGTGCATTAATCAAACGGAAATATTTGAACCAAAGTCCTTCCGTAATCCTGATTGTCTTATTTATTAATTGTTGAAGGGGTGAAATAATCTCAACAATGACCTGTTCAGACGGATTCCAGGATCTCCTCCTTCCCAGATTTGATGAGATTAAAAAGAGAGCAATAAATAAAAAGAGTACCCATATCCAGATTGTTTTAACCCGTTTTATTGATATCAATGATTATATCAGCCCCAAAGAGACAGTATTATTCCAATTGGGCGTCATGGCTCAATCAGATTACTATTTTATCATTACCTCCCGAAGCACGGACATATTGTCCAATGCCTTTCCGGAACCAAGCACAACGGTGGATAAGGAGTCTTCCGTAATGGTTATTGGAAGTTTTGTCTCCTCCCTTAGAAGGACGT
>CAYTUL010000494.1:0-3663 GCA_964441135.1 uncultured Desulfobacteraceae bacterium
ACTGCATCATGATAGTCTATCTATTCTTTAATAGTGCGAAAATCGCTGTTTAATAAAAAAATAGCCAAAAACAATTATTTATTTTATAAAATAATCGGACGGATATCCTAAATGAGCGGGTGCCCTTAGATTAAACAGATGGAGCAAATCAAGAGACTAAAAATAGTAAATGACCTCGGACTGCACGGCAGGGCAGCGGCCAAGATCGTAGAGCTGACCGGTCACTACCGGTCGAAGCTCTACTTCAGGAAGGACGGCAACCGGGAAGTGGATGGATCGAGCATCCTTTCCATACTGACCCTTGCCTGCCCGAAGGGAACCGAGATCATTGCCAGGGCCGTCGGCGACGACTCGGAGGCGCTCCTTGACGATCTGTGCATGCTTTTCAAACATAAATTCGGCGAGCATAAATGACTGACCGGAAAAATAGGGAGAATATCAGACTCCGGGGAATTGCCGTTTCACCCGGAATAATCATAGGTAAGGCTCGCCTCGTGGACAGATCCAAACAGAAGATCATCTATCAGTATCTCATCAATGAGAGGGAGATCTATAAAGAGGTTACCAGGTTCAGGGAGGCCCTCCATGCAACCAAGGAGCAGATTGTTACCTTAAAAAACAGGATGTCGGATCAAATCAGGGAGCATTCCTTTATCCTCGACACCCATTTGATGATCGTGGATGACAGCATGGTCTCTGATACCACAATCAATACTATTCTCGAAGAAAAGATAAACGCCGAATGGGCCTTGAAAAAATCCGTCCAGAAGATAAGGAAGCTTTTTGAGGAGATAGACTACGAATACATAAGGGATCGCATCAATGACGTGGAAAATGTGGCGGAAAGGATTTTGAGAAATCTATCGGGAAGAGAGCAGGACAGCCTTTCCGAAATAAACGAGCGGGTTATTATTGTGGCTCATGATCTTTCGCCCGCTGATACAAGCGAACTGAATACGGCGATGGTCCTAGGCTTTATAACGGATGTGGGAGGAAGGACTTCCCATACGGCCATCATGGCCCAGTCCCTGAAGATACCGGCGGTCGTAGGGTTGGAATCCATTACGAGTCAGGTTCAGGACGGCGATCTCCTGATCGTGGACGGCTATAACGGAGAGATTATCTTAGGACCCGATGAAGATACTATCCTGGCCTATGAGGAGAAACATGACTATCATGAGAGATACAGGTCAAGTATCCTTCGATTAAGCCATCTTCCTTCAGAAACTATCGACGGGCACAGACTGGCCATAAAGGCGAATATCGAGTTTCTGGAAGAAGTCGTTTCCGCAAAGGATTACGGGGCCGAGGGTATCGGTCTCTACAGGACCGAATATCACTATTTAAAAAGCGGTGTGATGCCTGATGAAGAGGACCTGTTTGATGACTACAGGCAGGTAGCAGAAATCATGGCGCCTTCACCCGTTACCATAAGAACCCTGGATCTCGGCGGGGATAAATTTATGTCGGGTCATGAATTGACCAGGGAAGTCAACCCGGCCCTCGGGTTAAGAGCCATTCGATTCTGCCTGAAAGAGCCCGGGATCTTCAAGACCCAGTTACGTGCCATTCTGAGGGCGAGCGTCCACGGCCAGATTCAAATGATGTTTCCCATGATCTCGGGTTTGCAGGAGCTTTTAGACGCAAAGAAGATCCTCAGCGAAGTCATGGAAGAACTCGAAAATAAGAAGGTGGGATATGACCGCGACATACGTGTCGGTATCATGATAGAAGTCCCTTCCGCGGTGACCATGGCGGATATTTTGGCCAGACATGTGGATTTTTTCAGTATCGGCACCAATGACCTGATTCAGTACGCCCTGGCCATAGACAGGGTAAACGAACACGTCGCCTATATGTACGAACCCTATCACCCGGCCGTCATTCGCATGATTACCCAGACGGTAAAATCCGCCAAGGATGAGGGTATCGAGGTGGCGTTATGCGGTGAGATGGCCGGAGATCCCTTTTGTGCCCCCCTTCTTTTAGGCATAGGCATTGATGAGCTCAGTGTGAACGCCGGAGCAATTCCCCTGTTAAAAAAGTTGATTAGATCGATATCCAGGAAAGATGCCGTGAATGATCTTAGAGAAATCATGAAGTTAACGACCGCTAAAGAGGTGCGCAAATTCATCATGCAAAGGGTAGAGACATTAATGCCGGAGCTTAAGGAAAGAGATTTTTATATAAAGCTGTCCCAGAGTAATTCATTGAGCTCAAAGGCGTAATGAAGGTGTCTTCATGCGAAGCCATGATTTCTTCAAAGTAAATACTATGTATATCCGTCGAAGGACGACAAGAAAAATCGAAACCTTGAATTTTTATGAATAGAAAGATTATATGCCAGAATAAAAAGGCCTCGCATGACTATTTTATTGATGAGGTCCTCGAGGCGGGGATCGTCCTCATGGGTCCCGAGGTCAAATCCCTCAGGGAGGGAAGGGCGAGCCTCGTGGATGGCTACGCGAGGATAAAGAACGGGGAGGTCTTTCTGCGTAACATGCACATAGCGCCCTATCCCTACACCCATTACCTCGATCTGGATCCCAAAAGGACGAGGAAACTTCTGCTCAATAAAAGGGAGATAAAACGGCTCATCGGAAAGACAAAGGAGAAGGGATATTCCCTGATACCCCTGAAGGTGTATTTTTCCGGAAGCAAGGCCAAGGTCGAGATAGGGCTTGCCAAGGGTAAAAAGAAGGTGGACAAGAGGCACGCCCTCAAGGAAAAGGAACTGAAGAGGGAGATGGATCAGGAAAGAAAGAAGCGCCGTCATTGACTATATAAAAAGAAATGATTATAATTACTTATTAAGATTACCAACCTTTCATTACAAGGGGGCGAAACGGGTTCGACGGGGATAAAGAAGCTTAAGTTGCATATCGAGGTTCCATCTGCTCGTAAAACAGTTGGAATAAAAACAAACGCAGACGATTATGCGTACGCTTTAGCCGCGTAAAATTACAGGCTAACGCCCGGTCCGTCTTTCCTGCGTGACAGATCAGGGCGTCGACTCAGCAGGATAGTCGATCCGATGGACCTGTAGGTCGGTGAGGCGAATCCTTTATACAGGTTAACCCCTCGTAACCTGGCCCGGTAGGGAGCCAGGGGCGAAAATATATTATCGGGCTATATATGTAGACGCTTAAGTGGAATATTTCCGGACGGGGGTTCGACTCCCCCCGCCTCCACCAGCCTTCGCCAAGGCTTCGGCCGGCAGGCCAGTCTATTTATAAAAACCTGTATATCTTAAACCAGAGAATCACTTCGGATATTGAAAAACGAATTTCCGCACACAATGCGGGTTAATCCCCTCATACCTCAAAATACAAGCCCTGGAAACTCGTAACATATACGGCCTTTTCAAACATAGAAAAGGCAATGGAATTTGAAAGATATTTGAAGACAGGTTCCGGAAGATCCTTCTCCAACCGGCATTTCTGGGTTTGATTTGGATTATAGGGGAATAGCATGATACTTTTCATGGTGAAGTATATTTGAAGCGTTAACATAATTAAAGTACGCATGATGTATGGGACGACTGTTGACATGCGCGGCATTTGAAAAGTACCTCAAATCCCATTCAGGCCGGGCCTTCGCGACGATGCATTTATTAGATTTAAAAACCGGGTCCTCAGGACCTGGTCACAGAGATAATAGGCT
>CAYTUL010000495.1:0-3661 GCA_964441135.1 uncultured Desulfobacteraceae bacterium
TTCCCGGACAGAATAAGGACGATGTATATTTGCCGTTCTGGAAAATTACCGCCGGTATCAGAGAATTAAATATCCATTCCTTTGCCGATTTTATCCGGATCACCAATCAAACGAGGATAATCAATGATGAGCTGGAAAATGAAGATATGAGCTTCTGGAGCCCGGCTTTCAAGATCCGGCCCAAGCTTTTCCTGAGCCTATCCAGAAATCTCACGATCGGACAGAAGCATTTCAAGTCCGTAGAGAGTCTCCCGGAAGAAAGACTCTTCCCGGTGACCCTTCCGCACAGCGAGGCTACCCAGGCCTTAAAGATCGTTCTCGCAAGCTCCGCCGTAAACAAGAGGAACGTCTTTCCGCATCTTCCCCGTATCACTTTCGATGTAAAGGATTCGGCTCTGGTCTATCTTCCCTTTAAAGAGACCGCCCATGACATGATCCAGCAGGATATGGGAATCAGTGTCAATAAACAGAGCCTGGAGTACGGCCGGAAACTCTAAAAAAATAAAGGATCTACGCTCAAAGAGACTGTGTCGTAATCCGTCATCCCGGCCAAGTCCCGCGAAGTGGGGCGCGAGCCGGGATCCAGAAGTCTTCAAGATGATTCAATTTTCCTGGATTCCGGATCTCGCTATGCTGCGCACCGCTCGTCCGGAATAACGTTCTTTTCGAATTATGACACAGTCTCAAAGGACTTGGTCTTGCTTTGACCCAAAAGGGATTTTATAGGTAAAGCGGGTAGATATCTCCTTGAAAAGAAATATCATACCGGATATCTATCTTCAGGCGTAGCCGGATAACCATGACATAGCATAAAAGACCGGACTTCTTATATTAAATGAATCGAAAAACGGAAAAATCCCACACCTTCATATTGAAAAACAGGGAACGATTTGAAGAGCTTTATCATTCCTATAACCATAGAGAATTCGTTCACCCCGATCCCCTTGAATTCCTTTATGATTATCCGGATATACGCGACAGGGAACTGGTAGGCTTGATTGCTTCATCCCTTGCCTATGGAAGGGTCGCTCAGATACTCAAAAGCGTGGCCTCTGTTCTCGAAAGATTGAATCCTTCTCCCCGATCATTTATCACCCGCACCTCGAAGGAGGATATCTTCAAGGTTTTCGAAGATTTTAAACATCGATTCACAACGGGAAATGAGATGGCGACTATGCTACTCGGAGCGAAGAAGGTTATTGAAGATCATGGTTCCCTCTATGAATGTTTTATGGAGGGTTTCGATGATAGAGCGGATACCGTCCTGCCGGCCCTTACCGCCCTGGTGAAACAAATGGGTAATATCAACCCTGATATCCATAACACTCTCCTGTCTTCACCCGCCAGGGGGAGCGCGTGTAAAAGGTTAAATCTTTTTCTCCGCTGGATGATTCGCAAAGACAGGGTTGACCCCGGAGGCTGGAACGGAATCCCCCTATCCAAACTGATTGTTCCCCTTGATACCCATATGCATAAGATCTGCCTGAAATTCGAAATTACCTCCCGAAAACAGGCCGATATGCGTACCGCCGTTGCGATAACCCAGGCCTTCAGAAAGCTGGCGCCCCACGATCCTGTTCGTTATGACTTCGCCCTGACACGTCTCGGCATAAGAAAAGACGCCGATTTGGAGCAATTCCTTCAAAGATGCCTGATTCGCGACCCTTCAGCATCCTGAAAAGGCGATTAATAATAAAGAATCCGGATCCCCGGGATTAGGATGTTGCCCGTAAAATCTCCATCCCTCTATGAACAATATCCTTGATAAAACCGGATTCCCCTTCTTTCTTTTCCATCACATATACCCGGGGTCCCAGGGGCATCCATTGCTCCGGGGAGCTATTTCGAAAAAGGGCGATAACCGGAGTTCCCAGCATGGCTGTCAGGTGGGTAATACCGCTGTCATGGCCGATAAACAGAGACGCTCCACCCAGGAGAGATATCAACTCCTCCTTTTCAGGACTGCATATCAATTCCGTGTCCTCCCCGTCGAATGTCTCCTGAAAAAAAGGGATTAGGTCTTGTTCAGCGGGCCCAAAAAGCAAAAGGATTCCCCGGGCCTTCCGGGCATACACTTTCTTCATTTCAATAATCATATTCACCCATAGATCTCGTGGATAATTCTTATTCCTGGAACCCGAACCAGGATGAAGGACAACCCCTCCCTTCCCTGGGAAGGGGTCATGATTGTTGAAAAGAGGATGCCTACGCGATTCCTCTAAGGATCGGAGGGGATCTATGGGCATTCCAGATTGCCGAAGGCAGCGAGCCGTGTAAAGGGCTATGTGGATCTTTTCCCCTTCGGGCGAAAAAGGCGGGAAATGGTGTACCGTGGCATGAGGAAAGATTCTCTTGAGATTCGCGGTTATGAATCCTGCCCGGTCCTTGAGAAAAGCTGTAATATGATTCACTTCCTGAATTTCCGGCATATTAATAATACCATGGTATCCCTCCGTGAAGAGGTTGTACCACCCGGACCCTTCGAAATCGGACACCCCTTCCACATAGGGCCTCAGAAAATCGATGCCGGGATATCTTCCGGCTACGAAGATTTTTACCTTGTCGCGAAGCCAGGCAATGGCGGGCATCAACATCAGGGTATCACCCAGGGCGCCTGCCCGGATGATCAGAATTTTTCGATCGGACTTTCGGTAGTTCATACCTTAGGGCAAGGCCTGTCAATCATTCCTGTAAAATATCTTCCAGGGCCTTCTGTAAATCCGGAAATTGAAATGAAAACCCCATGTGCTGAAGTTTTTTCGGAAATACCCGCTGTCCCTTGAGTATCGTATCCCCAAATTCCCCCATGATAAGCCTGATCAAAAAGCCGGGGACAGACGGCATGAAGACCGGTTTTTTCAGAACACGGCCCAGGGTCTTCGTCATTTCTCTGTTCCTCACGGGATTCGGCGCCGTGCAATTAAAAATCCCGTGAGCGTCCCTATCATGGATCAAGGATATATATATGTTGACCAGATCCTTCATGTGGATCCATGAAAACCATTGATTTCCGCTGCCGAGGGGGCTGCCCAGGTAGTACCTGTATAGGGGAGTCATCATTTTAAGCGCCCCCCCTTCTTTTCCAAGGACTATTCCCAACCGGCATATGATCACCCTTAAGCCGATTTTTTCGGCCTCCTGCGCCGCCGTTTCCCATTCCCTTGACACATCAGCTAAGAAATCGGTCCCTGGAGAACTCTCCTCCGTCAACTCCTCATCTCCCCGGAATCCGTAATACCCCACGGCCGAGTTGCTAATGAAGAGCGTTTCCTTATCCATCCCCCGGGTCAGACCCTCCACGAGGTTTTTTGTGGTAAACATTCGGCTGTCCCGAATGGCATCCTTGTTTTTCTTATTCCAGCGCTTGAAAATTAAGGCCCCGGCTAAGTTAATGACGGCATCATTCCCGGCCAATCCCTCCTGCCAGGGCCCCTTTATCGTGGGGTCGCCTTCGATATACCGGACATCTTTGAATAGCGGTTTGTCTTTTTGAATCCTGCGAGTCAAGATCGTCACATCATTTCCTTCATCGACAAGGCTTCGCGTCAGAGCGGAACCCACGAAGCCCGTTCCTCCCGTAATAAACACCTTCATAGGTTCTCCTTTAAAAAACTATCCCCGTTGAAACTGTATTGTAAGAGACTTTCACAGACTCAGTATA
>CAYTUL010000496.1:0-3660 GCA_964441135.1 uncultured Desulfobacteraceae bacterium
ATTGTAGACACCCTGGGCGTGCGATGGTTGAAAGGGCGCGGGGTCCGGCCGGAAATCAGGATATCTACAATTACTCAGGAATTTGGAGGGAAAAGATGAACCCATTCTGGTTAGGATTGGGATTTTTCGCCCAGGCGCTTTTTTCGGCAAGATTTCTTATCCAGTGGATTGCCAGCGAGAGGGTCGGCAGGAGCGTGGTCCCTATCCTTTTCTGGTATTTGAGCATTGGAGGCTCCTGCCTCCTGTTGATCTATGCCATCCACCGGTTAGATCCGGTTTTTATCCTCGGGCAGTCCACGGGTACGCTGATCTACGCCAGGAATATCTACCTGATCCATCGTGAAAAAAAGGCATCCCATGCAGGATCAACCGAAAGTTCATAAGTATCTGATCCTGTTGATGATTTTCATTGCCCTGATCATGTCCTTCTCCTTTCAGGGGTCCAGAGGCCTTTTTGAAACCTCGGAGGGCCGGTATGCTGAATGCGCCAGGGAGATGATAGAACGGGGGAACTACCTGGAACCGACCTTGGGCTACAGGCCCCACTGGACCAAGCCTCCCATGACCTACTGGGCAATCGCACTGGGTATCAAATTATTAGGGCCCAGTGAATGGGGCGTCAGGTTCTATAACTCCCTTGTCTTTTTTCTCACTACCCTGGTCGTTGCCTGGCTTGGAGCAACCCTATGGGACGGGAAAACCGGCATCCTGGCAGGTCTTATCTATACGACCTCTCTTTTCCCCGTGGCCGGGGCCTCCTCCAACACGGCGGACACCCTCCTGACCTTCTGGGAAGTGGGCGCCGTCCTTTGTTACATCAAGGCCTGCCGCGCTGAAACCCGGGAGAGGCAGGGCCTGTGGATTATTGTCATGTGGATGAGTTTCGGTTTCGGATTTCTGACAAAGGGTCCGCCATCCCTGATCGTTCTCATCCCCATCCTCGTCTGGCATTTCCGCATGAAAAGGCCCCTCAGGCTTGCCAGCGCTTCGGGTCTTTTGCTCTTCATCGTGACGGGCTTCTCCTGGTATCTCCTGGTCTCTTATCTGCATCCGGATCTCCCCTCCTACTTTCTGGGAAGAGAGGTCGTGGGCCGGGTCGCCTCCAATTCCGTGCATAACCACGAATGGTACGGGGCCTTCAAGGTCTATATCCCGGTCATCCTGTTCGGTGGAGGGTTATGGTCCTACTTTGAATTCAAGCTAATCCTGAAGAAGAAGCTCTTTAAGCCGGCGGTTTTCTGGAACTGCCTGCGCGGCAGGGGTTATGGTTCCTTCCTCACTCTCTGGATTCTTCCGCCGCTTATCCTGTTTTTTATCGTAAAAAGCCGGTTGCCCTTATATATCCTTCCCCTCTATGCCCCGATCGCCCTGCTTATCGCACACGGGCTCTTTGAGGGATCGAACGGACCGGTTTCCATGAAGAAGTTCTTTTTGGCCGGCATTATAACAGCCCTTTTTCTCGTGGCCTTAAAAGGGGCCGTATCCTATTATCCTTCAAAAAATAATATGAGGACCCTCTACGAGATGTGCCGGGATGTGAAAGGGGAAAATATGAAATTCGCTCTTTTTGATGAATCCCGGCTCTATGGACTTCAATACTATTTTAAGGGTAAACTTGAAAGGGTTTCCCCTTCGGGCGAGGAGAAATGGTCCGCCGGTTCGTTGGTAGATATCCTGAACAGGGTCCGGAACAGGTCATCAGGGAGCTCCTATGTGATTATCTCTGAAGAGCACAAATCCCCTACCCTCCTCGGGATATTAAAAAATTCAGGCATTCCGTTCCATCGGTTCGGTGACGAGAATTGGTTTTTATACCGCCTTACCGGGGGTCACGAATGACACAGAGAGCGCAGGGTTAAAGCACATGTTCATACAGCCGGAATTCAGGAGAACAAAGATTGTCTGCACTATCGGTCCCGCGACCTCCGGGCCCGGACAGATCCGGGCCCTTATTCTCGCCGGGATGGATGTGGTTCGGCTCAATTTCTCCCATGGGGACCATGATTCACATCGTCAGGCCATTCGACGGATAAGACAGGTATCCGGAGAGCTGGGAAAAGAAGTCGGCATCCTCCAGGATCTCGGCGGGCCGAAGATCCGGCTCGGAAAGCTGCCGGTCCGGGAACGGGAGCTTGAGGTAGGTGAAACCATAAACCTCGGTCCGGATGAAAAAGACCCGGAAACGATCCCTGTCAATTATCCCTATATTGTCGAAGATGTCTCCCTGGGAGAACGGATACTGCTCGCCGACGGCACGGTGGAATTGAAGGTGGAGTCCAGGAGTGATAAATACCTGACTGCCAGGGTAATCGTCGGTGGAGTGATTCATTCCCATAAGGGGGTTAACCTGCCCTCAAGCTCCCTGCGTGTCCCTGCCTTCACGGAAAAGGATCGCGGGGATCTCTCCCTCGGACTGGAGGAGGGAGTGGACTTCGTGGCTCTGTCTTTTGTACGGAACGAAAAGGATCTCGAACCCATAGAGAGGATCCTGAAGGAATCGAATAAAAAACCCCTGCTAATAGCAAAGATAGAAAAACCCCAGGCCCTTGAGAGGCTGGATGGAATCCTTGAACAGGTGGACGGGGTCATGGTGGCGCGGGGAGACCTTGGGGTGGAGATGCCCCTTGAAGAGGTCCCCATGGCCCAGAAACGCATAATTGGCGCTGCAAGAAGGGCCGGAAAACCTGTGATAACCGCTACACAGATGCTTCGCTCCATGATGGAAAGCCCCCGCCCCACAAGGGCGGAAGCCACTGACGTAGCGAATGCGGTGATAGACGGGTCCGATGCCTTGATGCTCTCGGAAGAAACGGCGATCGGGAAATACCCTGTCGAAGCAGTGCGCGTTCTGGACCGTATCGCGAGGGCCACTGAACCTCATTTAAAGGAGCGCCCCTTCGCAGACAAATCCATGTCGGAACCCCTGCCCGGCACGGAGTCGGCCATCGGCCGGTCCGCCTGTTTCATAGCCGAGGACCTGAAGGCCGCGGCTATTGTGGCCGCCACGCACTCCGGAAGCACGGCCCGGCTGGTCGCGAAATTCAGACCCGGATGTCCGGTCATCGGCCTGACCCCAAATCTCTTGACCCGGCGTCAATTATCCCTATCATGGGGAGTAATCCCCGCCCTTGTTGCCCCCTTCGATGACACGGATGCAATCTTCGAGCTGGCCGGATCATGGACTTTGGAGAATGGGACCGCGAAAAGGGGCGACCGCCTGATCGTCACGGCCGGGGTTCCCGTGGGTATGCCGGGGACGACGAACCTCTTGAAGGTTATCGAGATTGGACAATAATTTTTTAGCTGACATATGATCGCCTTTCGGCCCTGAGGGGCTCGACATGAGCCCTTCGGTCTTGAGCCCACTGCCGGAAGGCCCGCCGGAGTCTGAAAGCTCTATTATGGAAAGGAGGGAATGATATGGCGGATTTTCATCAGGAAGGTGTGATCACCACGCTGCATGCCCTTTACGAGGCCTTTGACCGTGAGGAATACCTGGCAAGCCTTGAGCGTAAACTCGAGGAATATGCCGAACATGTCAGGATAAGCCTGCTGCTCCCGTCCCTTTACTCGGAGATACAGAATCCCCAGGTGCTGGACCGGATTATTGAAGAGATCCGGAGTGTAAAATACCTCCACAGTGTCGTGGTGGCCCTGGGT
>CAYTUL010000497.1:0-3651 GCA_964441135.1 uncultured Desulfobacteraceae bacterium
CCTTAAAGGTGTAAGTACCGGTGGGAAGATAATAACCGATAATCTTGGGATTGAGCTCTTTTAGCGTTTTAAAGTCTGAATCAATGGCCTCTGCAATATCCGCTATATGGATCGAAACATGATTTTTAATCTGAACCTCGTCACATTTGATGGGCTTGTATGTTCGCTCAGGCGGTAAATGGTATCCGTAGCGTTCCGGATCCTCCATGATAATCTTTATGGCCGCTATCCGAAAAACAAACCGCTCCGTCTCCAGAGGCAGGTTGAGTTTATAATAATCATGAATTTTCTGGTGCTTTATCTCTCTCTTCAATTTCGTATCACCCATATTATAAGCCGCTAATGCCAGTGTCCAGGTACCCAACGTATCCTTCAGACGCCCCAGATATTTGATGGCTGCCTCTGTGGATCTCTCAAAGCTTCGTCTCTCATCCATGGCCCTGTCCTTTCTGAGACCGTTGCGTCGCGCCGTATGGGTCATGAACTGCCAGGTCCCGAGAGCCCCCTTGCTCGATCTAATATTCGTAAGCAAGGAACTTTCTGCAACAGCAAGATATTTAAGATCATCGGGCATACCGGCTTTGGCAAGCTTTTTCTCGATATGAGGGAAAAAACGTCCTGCTCTTTTCAGCCACATGAAAACCTGGGCCCTGTCCCAGACGGCGATTGTAAATTCTCGATCAAGCATCTCCCTGACCATTTGGTTCTTTATTGGTATCGGTTCACCGCAGATGCTTACGGAGTTGGGCAAAGGAAAATCGTGGAAGACCGGGACATTTTTCTCCTCGGAAGAAAATACGTGGGATGGTGATCCAATCACGATAAAATAGAAGAAAATGGTGGAAAACGTTATACTAATGGTTGTAGCAAATCTTTTCATTGTCTTTAATCCCCGTGAGAAATTGGCGTGAAACCTTGAAGACCGGGTTATTCACCCAATCCTATCTCCCTGCTCATGCTAACGTAATCGGGCAGCGAAGATCAAGTGTTAATCATTCTTCCATTGCCAGGAAACATGTGAAAATGGGTAAATATCCGGATCCAGAGGGCCCGGCTTTAATTTAAGCCCAAAGGGCATAGCTTCTTGAACGCTTATGGGCCAGATTAGGGTTTCAGGTTTCAGGTTTCCGTGTTCAGCATTTATTTTTCCTGAAACCTGACACCTGAAACCTTTATTTCATGATAGTTCTTCCCAGTTGTAAAGCCTTCGAACTCTTACCATATTCAGAGAACATGGATTTCTACGTTGAATTAAAAATAGGGCATATTCTGGACATTGTACAGGGATTCTGTTATTGTCCCGACAGTCATCATCATGCTCTCTATTCCCGTCCCTGAAGGCATTATCGGGAATCCAGGTTGAGCCCACGGCCGGGAGGCCGTGACTTCCTGCGGAGGCGGGTGATCGGTGGAAGGGCATGATGAGGGGACATGATAAAGGAGGATACTATGAGTGCTCTGGGAACCTGGAAATTGACAATGAATACCCCTATCGGGAAACAGACCCCGACTCTAACGATCGTCGAAGAGGCCGGGACCTACAAGGGGACCATGAGTAGCCCGATGGGATCAGTCGATCTTGAAGAACTCTCGGTGGATGGGGATCAATTCTCGTTTAAGGCGGAAGTCGATACGCCAATGGGGAAATTCAAGTTAGCCTTCAGGGGTACTGCCGAGGGCGACTCTGTTTCTGGGAATTTCGATACGCCTCTTGGGCCAAATCCCTTCACCGGAGAGCGGGAATAATCCCATCAGTAAAGATAATCAAAAACCGGATTTTTCGCTGTCCCCGCGAAGGCAAGGAATCCGGTGATTTCAAGCAGTTCTGGACACCGATTTCATGAATTATCTATGGCTCATCCGCGGGAAAATGAAAACAGGTTTTTCAGGATTGGCTGCTTCAATCCCTTCTTCTATGAGCTGTTGCTGGTACCACTCGGGAACGATCTTCCCGCTAATCAGGGAAATAATGCCGTCACCCAGGGCCAGCGCTTCATGGATATCGTGGGTCACATGAATGATGGGAATAGACAGTTCCTCTTTCAGGGCCTTTAATTCCATTCGAAGCTTCCTTCTGTTTCCTACATCAAGGGCCGAGAAGGGCTCATCCAGGAGAAGGACTTCCGGTTTTTTCGCGAGGTTCTGACAGATGGCGCAGCGCTGACGTTCCCCTCCCGAGATCCGGTGGGGCATGTGATCCTTGAGATGAAGAATCCCGAAGAGCTTCATAAGTCTTGCGGGGTCCTCCTGATTTTGGGCAGAAAAAGCGATATTCCTGTAGACCGAAAGATGGGGAAACAGGGTATAATCCTGAAACACAAAACCTATTCCCCTTTTCCGTGTAGGTAGAAAGAATCCCTGCTTCGTATCAACCCATTTCTCTCCGTTGTAGGTGATGAATCCTTCGTCCGGCCTCTCCAGACCCGCGATCAATCGGATGATTGTGCTTTTTCCCGCGCCCGAAGGACCGGTAAGCACCATCAACTCCCCCTCTTTTACGGTGAAGGAAATATCCAGTTTAAAGCTATGCAGGTCCTTTTTTACAAGAACTTCAAGCGCCATCATTCTTCCTTTCTGTGAGCAGGTTCACCATGATCAGCACGAGGTAGCAGACCGGCATAAGGATCAGGGACATTATTAGGGCTTCACCGTAGCGTAATGCCTCAACCGCTTCGAAAATCGCGATGGACGCGACTTTTGTCCTGCCCGGGATGCTCCCACCGACCATAAGAATCACCCCGAACTCTCCAAGGGTGTGGATAAAAATCAGGATGGCGGAAGCCGCAAATCCGTTCATTGAATTGGGTATGACTACCCGGAAAAAGGCCGATACCGGAGAAAGGCCAAGCACATAGGCACTCTCGATCAACCGCTTATCAATTCGGATAAATGCGGCTTTTAAGGGTTGATAGGCAAAAGGCAGGCTGTAAATCAGAGAGGCGATGACGATCCCGGGGAATGAAAACAGCAGGGTGCGGCCGGTTAGCCACTCCCAGACACGGCCGATAGGTCCATTCGGATTCATGGCATATAACAGATAGAAGCCCAGTACCGTGGGAGGAAGAACCAGCGGGAGATTCAGGAGGGCCTCACACAGGGATTTACCCGGAAATCGGAAATAGACAAAGACATAGGAGACAGGTGCCGTGAATATTACAAGAAAAACGGTCGTCAAAAAGGCAAGCTTCGCGGATAGATACAGGGGAAACCAGTCCATTATCAGTCATACCCGTATTGTTTTTTAATCACTCCCGCTTCATCGGATAACAGGAAAGACACGAATTCCCCCACGGCCCCATCCCGGCCGCCCCCTTTGACAATGCACCCCATTTGTATAATGGGGGGCGCCTCCTCTATCTCGAGGGTGTATCCTTTCTTTCCCTGCTCGGATAGGGCCGATGACAGCGCGCAAAAACCGGCCTTCACGGCCCCTGTCTGGGCATATTGGAATGCCTGGGCCACGGTCTGGGCATAGACCAGTCTCGGCCTTACCTTCTCCCAGAGATGTGCCCTTTTCAAGGCATGAACCGCCGCGGCTCCATAGGGCGCGGTTTCCGGGTTGGCGATAGCGATTCGATCTGTATGGGGATGCTCCACAACCTCAATCCAGTTCCCTGCGCTGCATGCCGCTTCCCAGGATGACCACAGGAT
>CAYTUL010000498.1:0-3645 GCA_964441135.1 uncultured Desulfobacteraceae bacterium
CCTAAAAGCACGGAAAGCGTGGTCATGGGGAGTTGGGTCCTGCCCACGGCACAGCAATTGAATATCGTGTCCCGGGGCAGAAGCTGGACTAGGGTGACCAGGTTATCGGCCGTGCCTTCCACGGCCCCCTGGTAGGCCATACCGAGCACGAAATTGACATAATAGGGCTTTTCTACCAGACCCTTGTCTATGAAATTGTGCATCTCACGCAGCATCCCGTGATGGTATATCTCCATCTCCGCCTTGATATTCCTCTTTAACATCTCCTGTGCGAACCGCTCCAGTTCAGGCCGCGGATTCGCCCAGGTGGTTCCGGCCGTCTTTCCGATGGTTCGAAGCATGGATCCCATATTAAGCGATGCCATCTCCGGTTCGGCATCAAGGCATGCCAGCCTCTGCTCGAAGGTAAGGCCCGGCCCGCCTCCGGTGCTGTCCTGGATGATTATGTTGCATTTCGCGCGAATGGCGGAATGGATCTCCTTGAATATTTCGACATCCCCGGTCGGCCCGCCTTCCTTGTCCCGGGCATGAAGGTGGGCGATGGCCACGCCCTCATTCAGGCATTCGTAGGCCGCCTGGGCGATCTCCGACGGCTGTTCCGGTAGATTGGGATTGGCCTCCTTGGTCTGAACTCCGCCTGTCAACGACGCGGTAATAATGACTTTTCTCATTGGGTTGGTTCCTCCTGTTTCAATTAAATAGTGGGGCCGGGGGATCCGGCTTTGCTTCATCCCTAAAAGGGGATGCCGTATCTCATAATTGTCCTTTAAGCTGTCAGCTTTCAGCTCTCAGCCTTCAGCTATGAAAGTCCTATATCCATGATCTTGTAGTTGCTCCGCAAATGTACTTTAATCTGTTTCATGGATTTTTGTCTCTTTTTGACTTAAAAGCTGATTGCTGACCGCTGACCGCTGATAGCTTTACCTTACCCTTTCGGCTCCAAAACGATTTCTCCCAGGTTCACATCCCTCCCAGGCTTAAGGGTTAATTCCCGCCTCTCATACCCGGCATGCTCTACAATGATGGTGTATGCCTGGCTCGATTCAAGCCCTTCAAACTCAAAATCGCCAAGAAAGTCGGTCTTGCAGGCCTGCTCGCCGCCGTCCTCTTTCAGGACGACCCTGATCCCTTCGGCGCACTGATCCTGTTGGTCTTTGAGCACGACTTCCCCGGCGATGAATCTTTTCGGGAGATTCATATAGTGTACGCTGGGTTTCAGGCCGTATTCGGGATGAAACTCCTCCGTGTTTCCGGATCCTATCTTCCTGGATATCTCACTGTCCGGGTCATCCAGGTCCCCGAAAAGGAGGGCCCCGCTGGGGCATGCTTCCACACACCTGGGCGCTTTCCACCCCTGGTCCAGCAGGTGGGCGCAGAACGTGCATTTTTGAGGGATGTCCTTCTCTTCGTTCCAGTAGATTACCCGGTAGGGACAGTTGGAGACGATCTCTTTTTTCCCCTTTGATTTTTCGGGGTCGATCAGGACAATGCCGTCCGGCCGTCTGTAGACCTCTCCTTCGCTCGCCCGGTTGATACAGGTGGCCTCTTCGCAGTGCAGGCAGGGCAGCGGGATATATTCCACTTTCACCCTGGGCCAGGACCCCCTTTCCCTTTCGGTAACCTGCATGAAGGGTTTCGCAGAGGGTGCCTGGGCAAGAGAAATAGGGGGATAATCATTCCCCTCATACTCATCCTTGCAGGCAAGGAAACAGTTATAGCAGCCGTTACATCTATCTATATTAATAATCATTCCATATCGGGCCATGGTTTACCCCTCCCACTTTTCGATTTCAATCAGACATGAATTGGGTGTCATGCCGGGCGCGTTCTTAGAAAGCATTCTGGACGAAGTCAGAATATTTACACATCCCCCGCGGTCCATGGAACCCGCCTTACCCGGCTCCAGTGGATCGTAGTTGGCTGAAGAGCCGTAGCTGTGAACAATGCCGGGACGAACCCGTTCGGTAATGACCGCATAGCACAAGACCGCTCCCCGGTCATTATAGAGTTTGACCGTATCACCGTTCCGGATCCCTCTTTCGGCCGCGTCCGTCGGGTGAATCCGCGCGGGCCACCATGCATACCCGTCCTTGATGATACGGTGGTTAGGAATCTGATTCAGCCATTCGGTGTGCTTGTCATAATGGGTGTGAAAGGAGAACCTCGGGTGGGGACTGACCAACTGCAAGGGATACTTTTTAAACAGCTCGCTCTTTTGCCCTTCCCAGCTCGGAATATACCGGGGCATGGGGGGGCGCTCTTCATCATCGGGGAATTTGGAGGTAAGACTTTGAGACACGAATTCTATCTTGCCGCTGTAGGTCCCCAGCTCTCCCCCTTTCTCGGTATTCCGTTTCGGATTCAGGGGATCGGGTGTATCGCACTCCCGCCCTTCATAAAACCAGCGCAGCGCCGGTGTCGGTTTGTAATCCTCCCCGGGACTGATAACAATGTAGCCCTTTTTGTCAAATTCCTCCCAGCTCATCAGTTTCGGCAGGTCGGATATGGCATAATAGGCCTTGGCCCAGTCAATGTCCGTTTTCCCTTCGGTATATTCCTCCCTGAAGCCCAGCTTTTCCGCCAGGAGGGAAAAGATCTCATAGTCCGATTTGGATTCCCACAGGGGGTCAACACATTTTTTCTGGCGGACGATAATCCTGAAATTACATCCGTTGCTTCCGTGGATACTGTATCCGCCGGCTGCGGCCCATTCCCCGATATCTTCCCGTTCGAGGCTGGTGCAGGCCGGCAGAATGATATCCGCGTAGGGGGTTTCACCCCCCCACCAGCAGTCCTGGTTCACCACGAATTCCAGTTTGGGACTTTGATACATACGGGCCCATTTACTGGTATCCGACATGGTTCCAAAAAAGCTGCCCCCGTACCGATAGAACATCCTTACTTCCGGATATCCTTCCATGGGATAGGTGTAGTGGATGAACTGCTGGTCAAGGGACTGGCCGCAGAATCCTTCGCCGTTCCATTCCACGGGGGGGGTCAGGATTGCCTCGGGCAAGGTCAGGCGGTACAGCCGTTGTTTCGTGGGATTGACAATCTGTTTGTTTGCGGCCCGGGACATCCCCATCCTTGAATCCGGATCGGCGTATCCGGGGAAATAGACGCTTGTGTCCGAAGGAGCGCCCATGGTCGTTCCCCATATGGCGGTCCCTGGTTTGCCCAGGCCCTGCATGGCCTGGAGCAGCACCATCATTCTGGCCCATTCCGTGGCATAGGCCTGCCTGCACGCACCGCCTTCTCCACCTCGGGTTCCGGCGGAAAGGATCGTGCTTTTTGCAGCCCATTCCCTGGCAAGGGCCCTTATCTTCCGGGCCGGGATCCCGGATTCCTGCTCCGCCCACTCCGGCGTCTTCGGCTGGCCGTCATCTTCACCCAGGATATGTTTCCTGAAATCTTCAAACCCTACGGTGCGGCCCTGGATATAATCCTTGTCATAGGTGTCCTCCGTGATCCAGGTAAACGCGATGGCCAGGGCCACGGCAGGACCGGAGTCCGGCCGCAGGGGCATCCATGTACCGTACATGTGCGCGTTCGTGAAGTTATAAAAGGGATCCAGGAAGACCATCTTTACCCCCTTTTCCTTGAGCCACTGTCGCCAGATAACCGAATCCTGGCCCGAATAGATGG
>CAYTUL010000499.1:0-3640 GCA_964441135.1 uncultured Desulfobacteraceae bacterium
TTCGTCTCTGAAAAGAGATCCCCACAGACCATTTTTTCGATAAAAGTTTATCATATCGCAATATCCTAACCGAACATTGCTGATTCTCTTTAAGGATTCCTGGTTTTACTCCCCGAATATTCCCCTTCATGGCACAATTTTTGAATAACTTTTTATTGCTTTTCATTTCCGGCGATAGTCTGCCGATATTTCAAGCAGAAGGGATTATTATTCATGGGCAAAGATGTAAGCAAAGAGATGAAGGCTTTAAAAAAGGACTATTTTGAACTATTGGAAGACCGCAGGGAAGAAAGGGATATCCTGTTGACGCTCGTCAATACCCTCGGTCTGCTGGCTTCTGGAAGGGATGACGTAACGGAAGATATCCGGGCCATTAAAGGCATGATCACTCCCGATGGCAAATTGCCCCTTGGGGACATTGAACTCGGTATTCGAAACTTAAAGGATATGATCATAACCAAGGAGAGAATCTTTGAACCCGAGAGCGATGAACCGAATCCCTTAAGCGAAATGGAAGGAAGACTTATTGAAGCATGCAGGGTTATCAAACGTATCATGTCCGCCATTCTTGATGACTTTTACCCCATGACAGAAGTGATGAAGGCGGAAGCCGATAAGATCAATATCCAGTGTAAAGGCGAGATGGAAGCTATTGAGTTCAAGAAACCTTCAGATGAACTGTTACACTTTATCCAAAAAATTAAAATCAAGATCTCTGAAGATTTCAAGGAGATAAACAGCATATTTTTTATCCTTCTTGAACAGGTTAAAGACCTTGAAAGGTCTATCTCAAGCGAATTTACCGGTGAGAAGCCCATAAAAGAGGTAGAGTATTTCGAGATGAAAATAAATCAGGAAGTCGGTTCAATAGCCGAGGTCTTCAATTTCCATAACACCATTAATGAGCTCAAAAAAGTCGTCTTGACAAAATTAAATAACATCAAGAACCTCGTGGCGCTGAAGAAGAACGAAGAGATAAAAAGAAATCGAGTCGCGTGGGAAAGTATTAAGAAACTCAAAAAAAGGATCGATGAAGTGGAATCCAAGGCCCGGAAAATATCAAAAAAAGCGGCTCTTTTTCAAAAAGCGGCCATGCGAGACGGGCTTACGGGTCTTTTCAGCCGCAGCGCCTTTGATTACAGGCTGAAAGAAGCCCTTAGCGCGTTGAACGAAAATGAAAAAGGGTTTTCCCTGGTTCTTTTCGATGTGGACAGGTTCAAATCCATTAACGACACATTAGGACACGTAGCCGGTGATAAAGTCCTCAAGAAAGTGGCCGAGTGCCTTGAGGAAACCTTCCGTAAGGATGATTTTATAGCGAGATATGGCGGAGACGAATTTGTTGTGGTCATTGAGGGATTCACGGAAGCAATGGCCCTCGAAAGGATCCCGATTTTTAATGAAAATCTCCGGAAAAGACGTTTTATCTCCTATAAGGAAGGGGAGATCAGCCTGACCGTCAGCGCAGGCATAACCCAGGTACAAAAGGGAGATACCCTTGAAAGCATTATCGAAAGGGCGGATAAGGCCATGTATGAATTAAAACAGAGTAATACTTGAAAAAAGGGGGCCTATTACTGTATACTTTCATTTACTCGATACCGAGGCTCAATGAGCCGAGATCGGCTTTTCTGATCCGAACCCTGACGGCTGATCGCTAAAAACTCAAATACTGCCTATTCCAGGGCCCGCCGGGCATTACGGGTACACGCTCGCGCGGGAAAAAGCGGGTTTAAATATCAAAAAAGGGGAAAATATGGGCACCGATAACGTGGTCTTCTTAGAGGTCATAGAATGGTTTGATGAAACGGGAAGAGAACTGGTTCACAGGATCCCGGAAAATGGCTCCGGTGAGATCAAATTCGGGGCCCAGTTGATTGTGAGGGAGAGCCAGGCCGGTGTATTTTTTTACAAAGGGAAGGCCGTGGAAGCCTTTGGACCGGGTCGCCATACCCTGAAGACGGCCAATATCCCTGTCCTGACCAAAATCCTCGCAATACCCTGGGCCATGAACAGTCCTCTGAGAGCCGAAGTTTATATAGCCAATATGAAAATCTTCCCGAATCTCAAGTGGGGAACCCGGGACCCGGTTGCCTTTAAGGACTCGGAGCTCGGCCTGATCAGGCTTCGGGCCCATGGAGTCTTCAATATCCGGATCATCCAGCCTGTGCTTTTCATCAACAGTCTGGTCGGCACCATGGGCATGTATACCGCAGAGGAAATCGAAGAATACCTCAAACGTGTCATTATATCCCGCTTCAATGATCACCTGGGTGAAAACCTGGATAGTATTCTGAACCTCCCGGGACATTATGACGAGCTCTCATCCGGCCTCCAGGAACGCCTTCGGGATGATTACAAGCGATTCGGTCTCGCCCTGAATCAGTTGTATATCACCTCCATCACCCCTCCACCGGATGTGCAAAAGGCCATTGATGACCGGGGACGTATTAATGTGATTCAGGACCTGGATAAACTCGTAAAGATGAAAGCGGCCATGGCCATGGAGAAGGCGGCGGAATCACCGGGGGATGCCGGTTCGGGCCTTGGGATGGGACTCGGCTTCATGATGCCTGCCATGTTTGCGGAAACATTGAGGCCAAAAAACGGCGGGGGAGGTCCCGCCCCTCCACCACCGGAGATCAATTGCCCTGATTGCGGCAACTCCATTCCAAAGGAATCAAAATTTTGCCCCTTTTGCGGGCACCATCAACTTGTTTTCGATCAATGTGCCCACTGCGGCAAAAACCTGCCTCCGAATGCCAAATTTTGTCCTAAATGCGGTCACCCGGCGGATGAAAAGCCCGTTCCCGCCATCTGTCCTCAATGTAAGGCTGAAAACATGCCGGGCGCCTCTTTCTGCAACCAGTGCGGTGAAAAATTAGGATAAAATGGGATTTATCGTCGAGCAGGAATGTCCTCAATGCGGGGCGCCCATTGAACTTGATGAAACAGACCATTTACTTAGCTGTCCCTATTGCGACGTAAAAAGTTTTCTCTTTACCCCGAACTACTTTCGCTATATGCTCCCAAACAGGGCCCCTGACAGGGATATTATTTACGCCCCCTATCTCCGCTTCAAGGGAAATGTGTACTATTGCAGAGGCATGTCCATCGGCCACCGGGTTGTGGATATCACTCATCTGGGGCTGGATCTGAAGGGTATCCCCCTTTCCCTCGGGATCAGGCCCCAGGCAATGAAACTGAAATTTATCGCCCCGGAAGCGGGAGGCTCTTTTCTCAGATTCTCCTTCAAGGCGGCGGACATCATCATACGGGCCGGCAAATTATCTTCCGGCTCCTCTAATGAACCCTTACTCCATCGGGCCTTCATTGGAGAGACCGTAAGCCTTATCTACCTCCCCCTGTATATCCGGGGAGACACCCTCTTTGACGCCGTCCTTAACAGGCCTGCTGCAGGTCTTCCCGACGGAAGAGAGGGAATTGAAGCCGCGATGATCCCTAATCCGGAACGGGGCCTGACGTTTATACCTACCCTGTGCCCGAAATGCGGATGGAATCTTGACGGCGAAACGGACAGTGTCGTCCTTATGTGCAAAAACTGCGTTACGGCCTGGGAGGCGATAAAAGGCAGATTTTCCAGGATAAAACTTACAATCATTCCCGGACAGAATAAGGA
>CAYTUL010000500.1:0-3630 GCA_964441135.1 uncultured Desulfobacteraceae bacterium
GTACCGGTCCCCCTTATGGCTATGGCCTTGAGGTTTTTTGACCCCATGACCGCTCCGAGACCTTTTCTGCCCGCGGCCCTCCTCTCATTGATGATGCAGGCGATTTTACTCAGGTTCTCTCCTGCTGGACCTATACAGGCGATCCGCACGTTCTGATCATTCAGCTCATTCCTGATAACCTGCTGGCAGTCAGAAGTTGTTGTCCCCCATAGGGCCTTCCCGCTGCGGAATCGAACCTCACCGTCCCTGATCCAGACATAGGTGGGCCTTTCCGCTTTTCCCTCGATAATGAGTGCGTCATAACCTGCGAATTTCAGTTCCGTGGGGAAATACCCCCCTGAGAGGGCGACGGCGACAGTGTTCGTGAGAGGTGATTTTCCAGCCACGGCCATGCGGCTCGCGCAGGGGATCCTGGTCCCGGAGAAGGGGCCGGAGGCAAACACAAGCTTGTTATCCGGCCCCAGGGGGTCCTTGCCTGGCTTGAGCTCATCATAGATATACTTTATCCCGAATCCCGCTCCGCCGATAAAATCTTTTGCCGTTTCCAGGGGCAGGGACTCATGCTTCGCAGTCATTTCTGTGAGGTTGACGCGAAGGAGCTTCCCCGTGTATCCGCCACTGTACATATGGAGCCTTTCCTATTTATGCAGTTCCTGTAAGGAAACAAGCTTTGCCTGGGGAACAATGCTCTTGTAATTTCCCCCTGACACAATCACGGGGTCAAAGGGGAATTTTTTGCCCTTGACCCATTGAATAAGTCCCACAGGGGTCACGGCGATATTCTTATCGTTGAACTTGATGTGTCCGCCGATCGTATCCAGGTCCGTATCCTCGAGGGCCTTCCGGATTGCCTCCTTATCAATGCTCCGGGCACGTTTAAGGACATCCGCCACGATTTCCCATCCAAGATAGAACCCGCCGATGGGCTGGGTCCACTGCTTGCCCGAGGCCTCTTCATAGGCGTCGGCCAGATCCCACCCGGAATATCCCGTGAGCGACGATTTAAAGGGGTAGGCGGGATGCCACAGAACCTCCGTAGAGGTGCCCACGCCTATGTCGTCACCCAGAGCCTCAACGACCGAAGGAAAGAGGATGGCCCGGCCGATGGCGCAGATTTTGGGAATAAACCCTTCCCGGTAGCACTGCCGCCATGCCCTGATAAAGTCGGGCGGCTCGAGATTGGCGAAAAGGATTTCAACATTCGCCTTTTTCCACCCGCTGATAAAGGTGCTGAAATCCATGATACCTCCCGGAAACCTGCCAAGATCAACGACTTTATAGCCGGCCGGCTCGAGCACGTGCTGGGCCCCTTCCGCCCAGGAGATGCCGTCCGCGTCGTTGGCGGCCAGGAGGCCGACCGTCTTATTGGTATCGACCTGGGTCCAGCTATCCAGGTAGGCGGCCACCATATCGGGGACACTGCTTGAGGCGTCAAAGGCCCAGTGATAGGGTCCTCCCTGAAGAAACATCTCCACGGGCATCATGGTGCTGATGGAAGGGACCCCGTATCTTTCGCAGACCCCTGCTACGGGATTTACCGTGGCCGGGGTGCTGGAGACATACATCATGTCTATCTTGTCCTTGACAATCAGTCTTGAGCCGATTTCAGCGGCCTTGGTGGGATTGCTCTCCGTGTCCAGGATCTTGACCTTGACGGGCACCTTTTTACCATATTCCTTGATAAAGATACCCCCATCGCGATTGATTTCGGCCAGGGCCCGGTCGTCCAGCCAGGGTGTGGACTCGGCAAAGGCGGCGATGGGTCCGGTCTTGGGCACGGGACGTCCGATGAGGATATAATCCCTGTCGGCCGACCAAGCCGGGCTAATGAATGTGGATAAAACCAATACTACCCCAAGAACTCCCACCATAAATACGCCACGTGTTATCATTTTCATCTCGTTCTTTTTCATATCATCCCTCCTCTTTTAACATATGACAAATAAAGGTCCTGGCCTATAGGACCAGGCTTTGAATCAGCCCCCCATGGGGGCATCTGTGTTGAACGCGACTTCAAGCCATAACGGAGGTCGGGGAAAAGCGTTCCACCGGACTCTGCCGTTCCTATTAATAGACCCCGTATTCCTTGGTGAATTCGATCATGGCCCGGAGGGTATCGGGTTTGGCTTCATCCATGGAGCAACCGCTGGTCATGATATACCCCCCGTCTTTACCTGCCACGTCAATGAGTTCTTTGCAAAGTTCCTTGATCTGCTCGGGTGTGCCGGAAAGTATGGTTGATATGGGGATGTTTCCTGCGATACAGGTCGTATCGCCGATAACATCCTTGGCCACGGCCATGTCGGTCTTATCAAACATCCAGACGCAATGTCCCTTGGGAAGTTCATTGAGGTATTCAAGCCGCGTGTTGTATCCGCCTTCCGCAAAGATAAAGGGGACACAACCCTCTTCGATGAGTCCCAGGATGACTTCCTTCAGGAAGGGCCAGTAGAAGGTCCTGAACTGCTCATCGGACATAAAACCGTCGGCCCCCTTATGGAGTGGCATGAATACCACGGGATTTCCCGAGACATTGGGGCCGGATATCCCTTCCTTTATCATGATGGGTGTAAGTCTCCTCATGGCCTCGAGGAGTAGGTCCTTTCTCATATACATGTCCATCATGGCACCGCGGGTGCCCCTTATAGTATCCGCCAGGACATCATAGGGCGCCTTTGACACACCGCCCGCCCCGTTCACATAACCCAGTTCCGGTGCCTTTTTCTCAAATGCTCCGATGAGCGCTCCCCATTCCAGGGCGGCCTTTCCTGCGTCCATAAGTGCCTGGAGGGCCTTCTGCATTCCCGGTGTTCCCAGGGTTATGAGGGGATTTCCCATGAGAGGAAGTTCCAGGATACCTGTCAAGGGAGTAAGAGATCGCAAAGGCTCGAGGGCACCGCAGATGCGGGGGATATACCTCCTGAGAAAAAAATCCGACGGGTCTTCAATGAATGATTCGTACTCATCCGGGGTCATATATTCGTCTTCCACACACTGGTAGGGATATTTTTCATCGACGCCCTTTCCAGGCCACTTGTAAAGCTTGTAATCCAGGATATCGAGGGGAACCCCGTTCATTACCAATGCCGGGCTGACATAGTAATCGGGCTTGTATTCCTCCAGATACCTCATCCAGACGGAAATGAGTTTTTCGCCGTCATAAAAAACCTCTCCCGGCAGGACATCGAACAGGGTGACGGGCATAAAGGTATGGAAGGGAAATACAGGCACCCTGTCCGGTCTCTTTTTCAACTGGACCGCGTCCTTAAACCTCGTAATTTTTCTATGGTATGAGGCCTTGGCATCGGGACTCACAAAATCGAGTCCAGGCCCGGAAAGCCATTTTTCAAACCTGGCTTCCTGCCTCTCTGCCCTGTTCATGTCTTTCCATGTTTTTTCCATGCCTATCCTCCGTAAACTCTATAGTCCATCTTCCTTATCTTCGACGGGGAGAAAGTATTTCAAAACCGAGCTTCTCCTGCAGTGTGCCCATGATTCCCTTGGGCGCGAGCAGTATGACGGCAATGGCTATGGCCCCCAATATCAGCATGCTGACGGAGACGTATTCGGACAGCCACTGGGAAAGCAACACGTAAATAAAGGCACCGACGATGGGACCTTCTATGGTCC
>CAYTUL010000501.1:0-3613 GCA_964441135.1 uncultured Desulfobacteraceae bacterium
GGGCGGCGAGTCCCATATGGCTGTATTTTATGTCCGAGGCCCTGAAGGGCCAACCCGTGGAGGATTTTATCGCTCCCGAGGGGGTTGTTTTTGCCAAGATAGATGCTGAAAAAGGCCTTCTGTCCAGTCCCTATTCAAAAAAGACCGTGTTTCAGAGTTTTAAAAAGGGAACGGAGCCGAAAAAATACACGCCGAAACCCACGGCCGCCAAATCCGGCCAGTTTTCCCAGTTTGATATGGATTTTCGTCAGTGAAGGATTTAATTTTTCTCTTTGTCTTCCCGGTAGATGGGTAGCCTCAGGGTTACGGTCGTAATGCCCTCTCCGGCCTTGATGTCTATCTTGCCCTTGAGCAGGCGTATGATCCGGTGGGTGATATAGAATCCGCGGCCCTGGACTTCTCCTTCAAGCAGCCTCAAACGTTCCTCATCGGGAATAGCCCCCGTATTGGTGACTTCAGCCACGGCCCACTCCCCTTCCGGGTAGGTTCGTACGGAGAGGGTCCCGCCCTGAAGGGGAATGGCATTGGTCGCGTTATTCAGGATATTATCCATGACACGTTCGATATGCAGGGGATAGCATTTTATGTGCAGGGGATCTTCGAAGGAACCATGCTCAAGGATCACGTTTTGTTTGAGCTGTTCCTTGATGGCCACCTCATTGATTTCAAATCTCCTTTGAATAACCTCATTAAGGTTTACCACCTGTTCTTTCCCCACATGGGATATACTCAGCGCCATCTCCTGTAATCGACTCGTCTCTTCTAACAGGATGTTGACATATTTTCCTATCTTGGGATGCTTTGGAAGCAGGTTCTCATCGTTGAGGATTTTATTAAGCCTTCGCGCGAAACCGGCTGTGGCAATGGCCGGATTTTTAAAATCGTGAAGGATATCATCCAGACGTTCCATTCTCTGGGCCTTCATCAATTCCCGGCCGAGGAAGAGGAATATCTCGATTTCTTCCGGAGTATATCCCATCCTCTGATCCAGGGCATCAAAGGTCATGAAGTGGGTGATATCTTCGCCCGTATTCAGTGGAATATACAGAATGGAATGGATATTCCGGTTTTTGGCGAATTGTTTGATGTTGCCGGATACAATGGTACTCTTCTCCGGATCGATTACGAGGACATAGGACGATGTGACAATCTCATAGGGTGATTCATCCGTATAATCCCTGAGACCCAATACCAGCTCAAAGGCTGGTTCACTGCTCACGTGGAAGCTTTTCCCAATGCCATGGTGTGAAGTGGAATCGGGATATCCGGCTTCCAGGATGACAGCGTCAAGGTCGTCGGTAACCGAGAACAGGGCGCAGCTTTGCAGGTTGATAATGTCGGCGAGCTCCGGGATAACCCGGTTGAAGACATCCTTCATCTTGACGCCTTCCAGGGCCCCGGGTCTAAAAAAGGTCTTCCGGACAATTGCCTCTTTTTTCTCATTGACCCTGTGCATGGAAAGGATTTTTTTCCGTGCGATAACGTAACTGAGCCTGTGGGACATGAGCTCGGCTATCTGGATTTCGAGGGGATTGAAGCTGCGATCATTTTCAGGGTAGTAGATCTGGATCACGCCGGTGGTATTTCTTTCATGGGGGAAAAAACGGGGAATCTCAAAGGGAACGACGAGGAGTGAATTGGCACCCCTCCTCTCTATAATCGATTTATCCAGGTATCGTTCTTCACTCTGAATGCTGGGAACGAGATGGGGCCTGCCTGACGTAACGACCTCACCGGCAATGCTCCCATTTAAGGGGATATGGGCCTCTCTGGCCTCTTCTTCGGAAGGGTAGGATCCATAGGAGAGCATTTTCTCGGTGTCGGGATCATATATCCGGACCGAAGCGAAGAGGGCGTCGAGGGCGTCCACCATATGCATGGCGACCAGTTCCAAGATTTTTTTTTCGGTCAGCCCCGGATCTATCGCGATAATCTCGTTTATCTGTCCCGAGAGCCTTCTGAGGAATTCGGGAAGAAGGCGATCACTGAGCCATTCCATTATCCTGGTCCAGAAAAGGTCGCTGGATACAATTTCTCCTGCCCAATCCTCTCTCCTTAAGTCCTCGATAAGATCCTTTGAGCTCTTAAACATAATTCACATTAATAAAAGATAAACGATTATTCCAGATCCTTGATCCCCTCGTATATCCTATTAAACAGGTCCCCGATATCTTCCTTTTCAATGCAGGAAAAGGCTATGCGAAGATCGGTTTTCCCGATGGAGATCAGGCCCACGCCGTACTTCTCTAAAAGGTGTACCCTCAAGGATTCGGCTTCCACGGTTTTTAATCGAAGGCACATGAAATAACCGGAATTAAAAGGATACGCTTCCCATATTCTATCATATTTTGTGTCCGTAAGTACATGTTTTACTTCCAGGGCGCGATTTTTCATTATTTCGAATTTCTCCATTTTCTCTGAGGCGTATGTCCCTGCCTTTAATGATTTGAGGATAATGGATTGACTCAGATGCGAGGCATTGGATATGGAGCCCCTGACATCGCCGGCGGTCTTCCTCTCCAGGGCATCATAAAACGGTCCTGATTCTCCTTCCAGGCAGGCTCCATAGGTAATGAAACCCACCCTCAGGCCCCACACATAGCTCTCCTTTGTGGCGCCGTCTAACTTGATGGCCAGAAGCCGGGGGTCCCTGCCCACCAAGAGCGAGAATATGGATTCCTTCAGGACATCATCCTCGTAAAAAAGGCCGAAATAGGCGTCATCCGTAATGGCGATAACGTCCGTACCACCCCGGGCGACGGCAGTCAGTATGTCTGATATTTTTTCCCCTTCCTCTCGATTTACGGCGTATCCCGTGGGATTGTTGGGAAAGTTCAAGAGAATAATAAGCTTGCTCCTTGTTTCCGCCTCTTTAAACACGCATTCCTCGAATCCCTGGACGTTGAATCCTCCATGGAGATCAAATAGAGGGTATTGAATGATCTCGGCCGATTTCCTGACCTCAAAGATCATGTTGTAGTTACCCCAGATCTTGTCCGGAAGAATTATCGCGTCGCCCGGGTCGACCCATACATCCGCGACCACGCATAGACCATGGGTTATCGCGTTGGTAACCACGGGCAGACTGATCTCCATTCCCTTCAGGGAGGGGTTCTTTTCAAACATCGATTCCTTCCAGGCCTCCCGGAGTGGCTTGATGCCGTAAGACGGGGCATAGGTAATAGACTCATCCGGGTCCAGCCCCTGAATTGTATTCATCACGGAAGGGAAGTACATGGTCTTCCCCTTTTCGGTCGCCATGCCGATGGTCGCGTTGTATTTATGGGCCTTTTCCTTGGCCTCCGCGCTCTGGGTCAGAATGCCCTTTGGAAAATACAGCTTTTTCCCAACTTCCGAGAGCATATCGTGGATATGGGGATTGACCCCTGTAATGATTTCGTTCAATTCTTGTGCGAGTGGATTCATAAGTGGATTCTCCGTTCAATAGATTTGACAACCTCGTAAAAAGTCCCGGGAGCCGTCACTCCCGCCCCCGCTCGCATACGAGCGGGAATAAACTGCAGCGGGAGTCCAGAAGTACCCGAAATCGCTGGATTCCCGCTTTCGCGGGAATGACAAACAGATGCGAATTTTGACTTTTTACGAACATATC
>CAYTUL010000502.1:0-3609 GCA_964441135.1 uncultured Desulfobacteraceae bacterium
TCCACGGTCTGCTTTACGGCATCTTCAATCTCCTTTACATTCGAAATATCCGCCACCACGGCGAGGCCTTCACTTCCCCTGGCCTCGATCTCTTCCACCACTTCATCCAAGCCCCGCCATCCTTCATCACCGGTCCAGACGCTCTTCGGGGCCGCGAATTTATCCGTTACCACCACTTTCGCTCCCTCTTCCGCAAATCTCAGAGCGATGGCATGTCCCATTCCTCTCCTGCTCGCGGCCCCCGTGATAAAGGCTACTTTTCCATCCAGTCTTTTTCCATTCATTCCATACACCTCCTTTTTATATAGTGGATATCTCCTATTGAAATTCAACCGTCGGTAAGCAGCCCGATAATCTCTGCCACATCCTCCACCTCTTCGAGCTTGCCGATGAGTTCGATCACCCGGTCGTTTTTCTCCTTATCCATCCGCTTCGCGCAATCCTTGAATTTGCCCGCACAGTCCGCAAAGGTCATGGGCCTCCGGAGGCTTCCCAGAGGATCCTCGATCTGCTCGGAATAGATCTCCCCGTTTTTCATGGTTACCTCCACCCTAGTCGGATCCACCTGATCCGTCCTCTTCAAGGTATGGTCTATCTCTACCTTCATCTTAGCCGTGATATCCAGGATTCCCTCCGATTTCACGGCCTCTTCCGTAAAATCATCCAGACGGACCCCGTTCCTGACCAGGGCCGTGGCCACCCCAAAGGGAATGCTGAACTGGGCATCCACCGGACTCCGTGGCCTCCATTTGGCGTCTTCCGGTGTACACAATAGAAAATGGTGATCCTCGCTCACGTATATCCTGATCTCCTTCATATTTTCCGGGCTTATATGGTGCTCCTGCTTAAGGGCCAGCGCGGAGTCTATGGCCGGATGAATCCCCCTGCAGCAGGGGTAGGGCTTTATGGCCACGTTTATGCCCTCGAAGAACGTTCCCAGGTCTTTTGTCAGTACGCCGGGATCGTAATCCCCCCTCATATAGATGGTATATAGGCCCATCTCTCCTTCGAGACAATTCTTGGCCCCGGTTATTCCTTTTTCGGCCATTATGGCCGCGGTGATGCCTCCTTTGACCGCGAATCCGGGTCCCAATCTCTTGGTCAACGCGCCGTCCTTGACGCATTGCCCGTTCCCGCTACATTGATGATACGCGATGCCCATGGCGTTCACCATCCTGTCCACATCAAGATCCATGGTCTTTCCGGCGGAGGCCGCGGCACCGAGAAAGCCGAACAGTGTCGTCAGGTGCCAGCCTGTGGTAATGGGGGTTCTTCCCGGGGTAGTGGCGAGGGCCAGCCTGCACATCATATCCACGCCCAGAGCTGCACAGGCAATGAACTCGCGGCCCGTCAGGCGGCCCTTCCGCTCCCCTATGGCGAGACAGGTCGGAATAATGGTTATGCCAGGGTGCATCACGGCGCTTTCATGGACATCATCATAATCCAGGGCATGGGCCATGGTGGCGTTCACATGGGCCGCGTTCGGCGCCGGCACCTTCCGGCTGCTTGCGATAATACTGCTCTCTTCTTTCCCTCCCCAGTCCGTGACGATCTCATATAATTCCTTCACTCCCGGTTGGAAAAAACCGCCCACCATGACGCCCAGCAGGTCAAGGATCTCCTTCTTGGTCGCCTCCACCACATCCCGGGGAAGGTCCTCATACCGGATCTTCACGAAATTTTCCGCAAACCGATAGGTCGCATCCATTATTCAACCTCCGAATCATACTATATTACACGGTTTCTTGTCGCTCCTCCCTGAGCCCTTGCGTGGCCCGGGCATCCATTTCATGGGTTTCCGGATCCATGACAACCCCGTACTCCTGCTTCGCGTTTTCCGGCGAGATATAGCCGTTGATCACGTCCTGCCGTACTTTTTCGATATCTCTGTCAAGGGGATCCCCGTATCCTCCTCCTCCGCCTGCAGTGACGACGACACTGTCCCCCTCATCCAAGGCAAGGCCTGAAGTCTTGAGGATCTCAAATTCCCCTTTTGCTTTCGATCTCACCAGGGCGTAATTTCTTAGTCCCGATTTTCCGCCGTCAAAGCCCCAATGGGGTGTTGTCGCCTTTTCTATAAAGCTGTAAAAGACCGCCGGCCCGAGGAGTCTTATTGTAAGATTAGAACCCAGCCCTCCTCTGTTTCTACCCGCGCCGCCGCTGTCCTGTATGAACTCAACATTTTCCACGAACAGGGGAAAGGAAGATTCCAGTATCTCGGTGGGAATATTCTGGCTGGCACCCGCTGCATGAAACATCAGATAGTTATCGCCGTCCGAGAAAGAATCCGCGCCGTGCCCGATGATACTGGGCGTAATAGTCCCCCAGAATTGTCCTGTCTTGGGATCGACACCGAAAAACCCGTTACCGATAACATCCCCTCCTGAACAGGCGGGGATCCGCTCAGGAAGAACCTTGTATAAGGCCCTGTTCACGAGCTCCAGGATCGTTTGAGCTACATTACCGCTCAAAAACGACGGCACACCGGGATTGGCGTTAAAAATATTGCCGCGGGGAGCGATGACTTTCACGGGCCGATTGAACCCTTCGTTTGCGGGAAGCCTCGGATTGGTGAGTGCCTTAACAGCGGACCTCGCAGCGGAAAGGGTCGTCACCCAGAGCCCGTTCAAGGGGCCGGGTTGTTCGGAATCCGAGCCGGAAAGGTCGATCGTCATATCGCTTCCCTCGACAACCACGGTCACCTTGGTAAGAATGGGTTTTTCCGGATCGATCCCATTGCTGTCGATATAGTCTTCCGCCGTCCATGTGCCGTCCGGGATCTTATCAATGGCAAGCCGTGTGATTCGCTCACTGTAATCGTACATTTCCTGAATGATGGCATTTACCGTATCCATACCGTATTTATTTATCAGCTCTAGGACGTGATTTCCGGCAAAACGACAGCCTGCAAGCTGGGCCTGCATGTCTCCCCATACGAGATCAGGAGCCCTGGAATTCCACTTGATGATGCCCCAGATATCCGACTGCAGTTCCCCTTTCCTGTAAAGCTTTGTGGGAGGGATACGCAGGCCTTCCTCAAAAACATTGGTCGCATCCGCCGGATAGGTGTTTTTTGCCCCCAGATCAATCCAATGGGCCTTGGCTGCGCCATAACCAAAAATTCGGTCTTCAAAAAAAATCGGCGAGAACATGATAGCATCCGATGTATGGGAACCCGTGATATCCGGTACGGTCGAAACAATCACATCGCCTGGTTCTATATTATCTCTGCCGATGACATCCAGACAATTCTTAACGGCGGGCCCGAGGCTGCCCATAAAAAGGAGAATGCCCTTGGGCGACTGGGCAATAACACCCGCATCGGCATCCAGGATGGCAAAAGAACAATCCATGATCTCGTACATGAATGTGGTCACACCGGTCCTGAATCCGGTTTCCTGCATCCCATTGGCGATCGATATCAGCTTATTCCGGACCACAGCAAAGGTTATGGGATCCACCTTGTCCATTTAGGCACCTCCTGTCCCTATGATCAAATTCCCGGTCCTGTCTACTTCAAGGGATTGACCTGTCATGACAACCGTCGTATGGAAGGGTTCTTCGATGATCGCCGGGCCACTGATTCTGTTTCCACACAGGAGCCCGGAC
>CAYTUL010000503.1:0-3573 GCA_964441135.1 uncultured Desulfobacteraceae bacterium
GGCGGAGCCTATTATCTCTGTGACCAGGTCCTGAGGACCCGGTTTTTAAATCCAACAAAAGAGAGGGGCTATTATGTCACATATCATGATCGTGGATGATCAGCCGTTCGTACTCGAATTTCTGTCCCAGGATCTTGCCGGGGACGGCCACAGGATTACATGTGTGAAAAAATCGGATGAGCTAATGGAGAATATCCGGAAGGCAAAGCCGGATATCATCCTGCTCGATCTCTTTCTCAATGGTTTTGAAGGATGGGATCTGCTGCGCGAAATAAAGCGGGATCAACCCACCTTGCCCGTTCTCATCCTTTCCGCCTATGACAGTTTCAGGGACGATCCCCGCACGGAACTCGCCGACGGCTATATTGTAAAGGACGTTCGTACGGATAGACTCCTCGGGGAAATTAACCATATCCTGAATGATAAGAAGATGGATTCAGGAAAAATGGGATCCTGAATTCACCGGTTGATAAGGAGGCCCGGTATGCCAGGGAAACAGAAGAAGATACTGATTGTCGATGATTCGAGTGCCATCCGGAGAACCCTCCGGTATATTTTCAATTCCTGGGGATACGATGTCGTCGTTGCCGATGACGGAATTCAGGGACTTACGAAATTCGCCGAGACGGCCTTTGATCTTGCATTGATTGATTTTTGTATGCCCGGTATGGACGGGATGGAGTTGGCTAAATGCCTGAAGGATAGTGACATGGATATGCCCGTGGTCATGATTTCCGGGCAGGATGAAGAAACCTTGGAGCCCTGTATAAAAAGCCCTTTTATTGATTCCGTCGTTTTTAAGCCCTTTACCTTAGGCGAGTTACGACTCGCCCTGGAGATCTTTCTGGGTGAACATTTCTGGATGTGAATGAAATAGAAGAGGGAAAGACCATGAACACAATCCTCATCTTGGACAGTGACAGGGGCATCCGGCTGCTTCTGTCCGAAGAGCTCAGCCAGGAAGGATATGATGTGGTCACATGTTCCGGCGAGTCAGGGCTCGATGATAGGATTGAGCAATGTGGGCCCGACCTCATCGTGATGGACATCGGGGTGGGCTGTTATGACGGCCTCGATCTTCTCCAGGATATACGGAACCGGTACGAAAACCTGCCCATCATTTTGTACACCGCGTATCCGGACTTTATAAATGATGTGAAAACCGTGGCCGCCGATTATTTTGTTACCAAAAGTCTTGATCTAAGGGATCTGAAATCGGCCGTGAAAGCGGCCTTTAATGGAATACCGAAATTATAGGGATTCTTTTTCAAAGCACACAAATAAGACGGCTTCGTAAAAAATCCCAGAAAACGTCACTCCTGCGAAGCCTGTCCTCGACCTGATCGGGGAGCGGAAGTCCAGAAATATTTGGAATCACTGGATTCCCGCCTTCGCGGGAATGACAGAAAAAGACGTTTTTTAATTCTTTCGAGCTCATCAAATAAAGGGAATCAAAATGGCAAATAACTTTAAAATTCTTGTTCATAAAAGCGAAACCAGCGTCCATCTCAAGCTGATGGGCGATTTTGACGACAGTTCAGCCATGGAATTAATCGAAACCCTAAGGCATGCTATGCTTGGCGCCTCAAGAATATTTATACATACCAACGGCCTGAGGGAGATTTATCCCTTCGGAAAGAATGTCCTTGAAAAAAATGTCGGATCCATGAATATACAAACCGTGCCCCTGTTTTTCACGGGAGAGAACGCATACCGGGTCGCTCCGGATGGGTGCACGTGCATTACCTGAAACCTGAACACTGAAACCCGAACACTGAAACCCGAACACTGAAACCTGAAAACTCTTATGATATCACCCCGGAGCAAAATGAATCGAAAAACACAAAGGTAAAGCTACCGTACGGAACGTATTCTCTAACCCATAAACAGGAAAGGGAGGTAAATCCATGGATACGTCATCGAAGAGATTTATTTTAATGGCAGACGATGATCCAGACGACTATTACCTTGTCAGGGATGCCTTTGAGCTTACCGAATTTCCCGCGGATTTGCGGTTAGTTTCGGACGGGGAAGAACTGATGGATTATCTCTTTAACCGGGATAGATTTGATAATGACGGGAATGTTTCGATTCCTGCAATAATCCTTCTCGACCTCAATATGCCCCGTAAGGATGGGTGGGAGGCCCTTGCCGAGATTAAGGCAAACGAATCATTTCGCCGGATCCCCGTCGTCGTTTTTACGACCTCCATGGATGAAGAAGATATCACGCGATCCTATGAGATGGGGGCGAGCTCCTATGTCACAAAACCATCCACATTCGAGTCCCTGATCCATATCATCGAGGTTATCAGGAGATACTGGACCGGGATTGTTGAACTGCCCCCATCTCCTCCCATGATTTAATTCTCACCCCCGTCTTTGGGCCCCATCAAAAACCACCTCCAGAATCCCATACCGGCAGTAAGGGTTATGGATTTACCTGTTGAAAAAAACGACACGATGGTTTATTGTTGGGGACTAATGACAATCTCGTAAAAAGTTATAGAAACCGTCACTCCCGCGAAGGCGGGAGTCCAGAAATGCGTGAAACTACTGGATTCCCGCCTTCGCGGGAATGACAAAAAACGCGATTTTTGACTTTTTACGAATGGATCAATAATGACGAGGGAAAAAAATTAAAACCGGATAGCATGGATAATCAAAAAACCGATAAAGTGATTCTCGAAACCATATTCGAAAATATTCATTTTTTGATTGCCTATATGGATGCGGATTTCAACTTCATCCGGGTCAACAGTGCCTACGCCCAGGCGGGAAGGCACACGCCGGATTTCTTTATTGGCAAAAATCATTTCGACCTGTATCCCAATGAGGAGAATGAGTATATTTTCCGGGAGGTCCTGGAGACCGGGAGGCCCTATCACGCCTTTGAAAAATCTTTCGTTTACCCGGACCAGCCCGATAAGGGAATCACCTACTGGGACTGGAGCGCCTTTCCGATCAAAGGAAAGGACGCCCGCATCGAAGGTCTCATCCTATGCCTGGTAGACGTTACGGATAGAAAAAAGTCCCAGACCAAATTACAGGAAGTCCAGGAGACCTTTCGTCTCGTCACGGAAAACATGGAGGATACATTCTGGATGAGTACGCCCGGAATGGGGGAGATCCTGTATGTCAATCCGGCGTACGAGAGAATTTGGGGGAAAAGCCGGGAAAGCCTGTACAAGGATCCCAAATCCTTTTTCCAAATGATCCACCCGGAAGACAAAGATATCGTGAAGGCCGGCGTCAAGGACCAGGGGCAGGGAGAATGGTCATTGGAGTACCGTATTATCCGGCCCGACGGGTCCGTTCGATGGATCCAGAACCGCGGTTTTCCTCTCCGGAATGAAGAGGGGCAGTTGAAATTGACGGCCGGGATCGCTTCGGATATTACAAAACGAAAAACGATGGAGGAGGAGATAAGACATCATATCGAAGAGCTGGAACGGCACAACAAAGAGTTAGAAGAATTCGCATATATATCCTCCCATGACCTCCAGGAACCCCTTCGCAAAATACAGACCTTCGGGGGGCGTCTGGCAGAGAAATATGCCGATTTGCTGGGAGA
>CAYTUL010000504.1:0-3555 GCA_964441135.1 uncultured Desulfobacteraceae bacterium
CCAACCATAATAGGTTTTTTCAACCGAAGCCCTCAGGAAGGTCTCCGTATTGATGAGCCCCTTCAGGGGCGAGATCCTTTGTTTAATAAACTCGTAAAGGGTTTCGTTGTTGGTCGTATGGACACAGAGGATCACTCCCGACCGTTTGTTCAATGTCAGGATAAAATGGACCTCCGGACAGGCATAGAGGCCGCTGCAGATGTTCTCCACCTCTTCCGGGACCACATCCAGTATGATATACGCGTTTGCCGAGTAGGCCAGCCTGGAGGGGTTGGGTACCCCGCTTATCTTAATGACATTCCCCTTGACCAGGGAGGATATCCTTCTGTACACGGTAGTTACGTGAATTTCCAGTTTTTTGGCCAGTGCCGCGGGATTCGCGCGGCCGTCTTTTGCCAGTTCCTTTATCAGGGTCCAGTCGGCCTCCTTCAGTCTCAGCCCGTTTTTCGAAAAGGGTTCTTTTTCAAAGAATCTCTCGTAGCGCTTGAAAACATCCTTGACGACATAAAGCTCGATCTGGATAACGCCGTCCATGGTGTAGATTTCATCGTTTATGAACTGATGCAACAGCCCCCAATTCGGGAAAAAGACGATAATCAGGATATCGTAACGGCCGAATATGGTCTGGACAAGATTGACGTAAAAATGCCCGCCTAATTGCTCGCATACTTGCCCGATTTTGGAGGGATCGGACTTGATGGCGACGACGGCGCACGCGGAAAGTCCCAGCTTATAGGGGTTCGGCTGCGCCCTGATCACGATGACCCTGGACTTGATGAGGGCTTCAACCCTCTTTGCCACCGTTTTCGGGGTGACACCCAGCCTGCCGGAAAGATCGGAATAACTGATGCCGCCGTCTCTCTGGAGCTCTGCCATCAGTTTGAGATCGGTTTCACTGATTTTCAATTTTTTTCTTGCTTCCTGTTCTGCAAACCTTACCCGTGATATTCGATGGAATCATTACGAATAATAAGTCTTGTGTCAATCAATATATACATTTTTTTATTATTACAATTAAATAATCGCAATTTTTTGCCTTTTTTCACGGGACTTGTTGAAAAATAACCACATACATGAGATAAGATATCGGATTGAATATGGAATAAAAGTGAACCGCCCGTTCGCTCTACTCACTCGACATACGCGGATGGTATCCGGCCGACACGGCCGGGTGCCCGAGCAAATTCGATCCGCGAATGAAGACATTATCCATGGGCCATTGAGGTCCATCCATGATGCTAATTCTCCTGTCTTGTGGTCTGAAAGGCTTGACTGTAGAACGCCGGACAGGTCGTCCGGCGTTGTCTGCGTTCATCTGCGGTTCATTGAATTACGCATATCCCACAAAGGAATATAATGAGGAGAAAGATGCCGGTTAAAAAAGACAAGCAGCACGTGAATAAAGGAAAATCCCGTGGAAAAGCTTCTAAGAATAACGAGAAAACCGTATACAAGGCCCTTGGACTCAGCGGAGGGATCTTCGGGGCCGCTCCCTGTGCCGTGGATGTGAAGAACGGAAAGATCATCCGGATAAGACCACTCCATTATGATTCAAAATATGACTCGAAGCGGTTTAATCCCTGGAAAATCAGCAAGAAAGGCAAGTCATTGACACCCATGATGAAATCACTCCCTTCCCCTTTCAGCCTGGCTTATAAGAAGAGGGTCTATTCTCCCAACCGGATTAAATATCCCTTGAAAAGGGTGGACTGGGACCCCCATGGGGACCGAAACACGCAGAACAGGGGAAAGAGTAAATTTGTCAGGATCTCATGGGATGAGGCCACCGATATCATTGCCGGTGAAATAAGGCGAATCCACAAAGAGTATGGCCCCCTCGCCATTTTAGTACAGGGGGACGGGCACGGGGAGTGTATGTTTGTCCACGCAACCCACGGGTGTTCCACCCTACTCCTGGATAAAATAGGAGGATTTACCCAGCAGGTCCGGAACCCGGACTCATGGGAGGGCTGGTACTGGGGAGCGAAACATGTATGGGGCCCGGGTCTTATCGGGATGATGAATCCGGCCAATAATATCGTCAAGGACATCATTGAAAACTCCGAGATGGTTCTGGTCTGGGGCGGAGATCCCGAGGCCACACCCTGGGGATTCAGGGGCCAGTTTGCCAGTAATCTGGTCCGGTTCTGGTCGGAAATCGGAATAAAACAGGTCTATATCTGCCCGGATCTGAATTATGCCGCGGCCATCCACGCGGATAAATGGATTCCCATACTTCCGAATACCGACGCGGCCCTGCAGCTTGCGATCATATATATGTGGATCAAGGAGGATACCTACGACAAGGAGTATGTGGAGACGCATACGGTAGGTTTTGAAAAAGTAAAGGCCTATGTGATGGGAGAGGAAGACGGGGTGCCCAAAACCCCTGAGTGGGCGTCGAAGAGATGCGGTGTACCGGAATGGACCATCAAGGCCCTTGCAAGGGACTGGGCCAAAAAAAGAACCACCATAGGTCACTATTTCGGCGGCGGTATGATCAGAGGCCCCCTGTCCCATGAACCCGCTCGACTGGAGGTCATTCTCCTCGGCATGCAGGGATTGGGGAAACCCGGCGTCCACCAGGCCCAGATCGCCTACCAGGGAATGCCCAGGAGCGTTATTGCCCGTGCGGGAGGACACCTGGGAATGTTCCAGAATCTTGCAAATACACCTTCGGGAGACCGGCTGCTCAAGCCCCACAAGACAACCCCTACGGCCTGGGGAAAACAGTTGATTCCCAAGACACTCATCGAAAAGGCCATTCATCATCCCCCGGTCCATTTCTGGGGAACCGGCGGGCATGAGGTTCCTACGGAAGATCAATTTAAAAAATATACCTACCCTATTCCCGAAGAAGAAGGGGGTACGGAGATCCGGATGCTCTGGACGGATACGCCTTGCAGGATCACATGCTGGAACTGCGGAAATGAGATCAGTGATACCATGAAAAGCCCCAAGATTGAGTTTATTCTCGCCCAGCATCCCTGGATGGAAAATGATTGTCTCCACGCCGATATCATTTTACCCGTGAACACGACCCTGGAGGTGGAAGACATTTCACCCTGTATCCGGGATGGAGACAGTTTTCAGAGTATCGTGCATATGAGAGAGGCGATCTCACCCATAGGAGAGTCAAAGAGCAACTATGAAGCGGTGTGCGAGATAGCGAAAAAGTTAGATAAATATGAAGAGGTCACCGGGGGCAAGACATCGTCTGAGCTGGTGAGGGATGTCTTTGAAGGGATGGGCTTTGACGACCTGATAAGCTGGGAGAAGTTCGAAAAAAAGGGATATTTCGTCTTTCCGGTCGCCAAGGACTGGGAGAAGGATACGCCGGGGTTATATGACTTCTATAAGGACCCCGAGGCGAATCCCCTGCCCACGCCCACGGGGAAACTTGAATTCTATTCTGAAAGCCTGGCAAGGCATTTTCCGGATGATGAGGAACGGCCTCCTATCCCGAAATGGATTGAAAAAAGTGAAACCCACGATGAAAGGATGTCCAGTACACGCGCATCCGTCTATCCCCTGCTTCTGATGTCGAATCACAGT
>CAYTUL010000505.1:0-3552 GCA_964441135.1 uncultured Desulfobacteraceae bacterium
GGTTCATCTCTTAGACGCGAACGGGATCAAGGTTGAAAAAACATTTCTCTACGGCTCCCATGCATCGGGAAGGTCACATGATGATAGTGATGTGGATTTGGCAATCGTTTCACCTGATTTCGGAAAAGACAGATTTGAAGAAGGCAAGTTACTCTTCAAATTGGCCTGGCAAATTGATCCGCGGCTTAGCCCGATACCCATATCCTCCGAATCTTTCAGCAAAGATACCTGGATCCCATTGATCCATGAAATAAGGCAAAAGGGGATTGAAGTAAGCGTTTAATACAATTTTCTCACCTCTGATAGAAACCGATTTAATCATTTCCAAATTCACCTTTGGCGAAATACACAGGATGCGCCTGAAAAAGAGGTGATGGCAATGAGAAACTTCGCAGAAAAGATCGATCCCGGAGATTATATACTCGCAGTCCTGTCCCATAGAGAAAGGTTTGACGCTGCCTTAAAGATCGCAGCCCAGGTATTCAAAAAGTCAAAGCTGACAGTGAATGATATTGAAAATGCGGTTAAAACAGTCAGGAGGAAGGCATGCGGAAATAAGAGATAAGGTCGTTATAGACACCTCCGTAATGATTTCCGCTTTCGCGTTTGGAGGAACGCCCAGAAAATTGGTGACAAAGGCATTTGAAGAAGCACGGATTTTTGTTTCCCCCCCTCATTTTGAACGAATATCGTTATGTTCCTGTTGAACTCTTTAAAAAAGAAAACCTGCCTTTTAAAACAATATATTATCACCAAGGATGTATCTGAAAAATCGATAGATTAATAAGGGAGCTTTTCCCGTTCAACGATACAGGTCTTAGGGTAACAAATACAATTATCAATCATTAGGCCCACAGCAGGGAAGGATGACAGCCCGGAGTAAGGCAGCTTTTTAAGAAGCATAGGGAAATTGCCGAGATCGATAGCTCATCAGAATGGAATGAAAGATCTGTTTTTAGCCAAAATGCCAATATTAGCATTTTGGCTAATATATCGATTTGGAACCCGGATTCATGACTTGGTTCTCAAGCTCGGATTCTTTTTCGGAGGACGATATGGGAGAACATCTTGTACTGGAGCGCTATGCCTGGTTTGACGGCCAGGTACGCGACAATCTTTTTCCGAACGCGAAGAATCTCGCGAAACATTTTGAAATCTCATCAAAGACGGCCCAGCGGAATATCGATTTCATGCGTGACAGGTTGAAGGCACCCCTGGAATATAATCCGGGTAAAAAAGGTTACGAGTACATGGATGGCAGTTTTACACTCCCGCCTCTCCATGTCTCTCAGGAAGAGCTGGTCTCGATCCTGATCGCCAGAGACCTTTTATCAAACAGCGCCGAAGGTCTCATCAGCCGGACAATACAGTCCTTTGGCCGGAAACTGTTCTCCACCATGGGTGGAATAGGATTCTCCGGTGAAAAGCTCCGTCATGCCTTTTCCGCGGTCTGGAACGGATACTCGCCGGCCCAGGCGGATATTTTTAAAATCGTTGTGGAAGCCCTTCTCGGGAATAGGCTCCTTGCATGCGGTTACAGGTCTCCGGGGACGGGGAGGATAACAAAACGAAAGATAGAGCCCCACCATCTTCAACACTATATGGGAAGCTGGGTCCTGATCGGCTGGTGCCATTTGAGACGGGATTGGCGCAAGTTTTTTCTCTCCCGGATGTCCGAACCTTTCGTCGCGGAGGAAACCTTTGAGCCGCGGCCAAAGGAGGAGTGGGAGCCCCTGATCCACTCCAGCTTCGGAATATTCCAGGGAGGAAAGGAAATATCCATCACGCTTCGCTTCAATCCTTTCCGGGCCCGCTGGATAAAAGAACAGATGTGGCATCCTTCACAGACCTTGAAAGAATTGCCAGATGGGGGCCTGGACTTTTCATTTCCTGTCACGGATTTCCGGGAAGTAAAGTTAAAGATCCTCCAGTTCGGCTCGGACGTGGAGGTATTAGAGCCCGAAGAATTACGGGAAGAAGTCAAAGATGAGATAAAAAAAATGGCGAAAATGTATAAAAGATGATGATTTTTTAAGGTGTAGGACACTACTTGTCCCACAGGTGATTGTATAATGAATTTTTTATGAGGGAGTCATTTTGTGTAAAATCAGACCCGGGATCATATCAAAGTGGGGGTCCGTAGTGAAGATCTCATAGCCTTCAATCATGGCGGTAGATGCAATGATGATATCCGAAAGAGGAATCGTATGTCCCTTTTTGCGAAGGGTGGCGGAAGTTTCACCCGCATGCTGCCAGATCTTTATCCCGGTTTCCACAAAGGGAAGGGATTCCAGATTCCTCCTGACGAGCCGTGCCTCCTTTGGGGATTTGATGCCCTGGAGTATTTCGGCCAGGACCATGCCCGTCAAGGCGACCTGCCCGGATCTTAACAGATGCTTCAGGTAGTCTGAGACAGGCGTATCCGCGTTTCGGAAGAACTCGATCCATATCGAGGTGTCAGTAATGATCCTTGTACTCATCCAGTTCAGCCTCCTCATCTTTCCGCCAATCGGGATCAATACGGATCTTCCCGTTCAGAGAGATAAGATCCTCGATCGCCTTTTTGTCCAGGTATTCCCTGATGGCCGTCTCGATTGCCTGGGTTTTCGTGCGGGATTTTGTGCGCTCAAGAAGCGCATTCATAAGCTCATCGCTGACATTAATCGTGGTCCTCATTGTATGCTCCTAATAACATATTATTTTAAAAATATTAACATATTGACAAAGCATATGTCAATTCCCAAAAAAGTGACAATGACCCGGATGAAACTCCTTCCGACAAAAACCAATTCTCCAACATAGGAAACCATTATGCCCGATTATTACGCCCATAGCCTTGACGATAAACCGCCCTCCGATTGGCAGCCGCTTGAAGAGCACAGGGGAAAATACCGGGATAGGCAAAATATCGGGAATACCAATTTTGGTATTTCCGATAATTTACAATCCAAATGGAGATTCAATGTCTTCCCGATTTTTGAAACCAGGCAATTCAAGACTTGATCTTCGATCTCGGCTAACTTTGGTGCCGGGAATTGGGGGAATTGGGCTAGAATTATAAATATTGACTGTAAAGAATAAAAAAGAAACGCTCCCTTATTGGGAGCGTCGGCCCAACAATACTGTTGTTGGGGTAGCTATAAAAAATCTTATAAAAGAAGAAGAGTTGAATGTCAATGGGTTAAAAAATGAATAACTTTTTATATCGCCTAAAACTCGAGAGGATAGATAAATGACTGATTTTTCAAAACTACTAGCCCACACAAAAGGAGATCTGTTACTTGATCATTTAAAAGATGTGGCTGAATTAGCGAAGTGTTTCGCGAAGAAATTTGATTGTGGAATTTTGGCTTACTGGCTTGGTCTTCTTCATGATCTTGGAAAAATAAATCCACTCTTTCAATCATATCTGGAGGCTATAGAAGAGAATCGCAACCATGCCAAAGCCCCACACTCTATCTGGGGTGCTTCATTCATTTATCATCTCATTTGGGGCAGAATGCAGAAAGACGCATGGAAGGAATTCGCTTTACCGATTTATGGACATCATGC
>CAYTUL010000506.1:0-3548 GCA_964441135.1 uncultured Desulfobacteraceae bacterium
GATCGGAAACCCCCATCCGAATCAACGTAAAAACCATCCTTGCTTCACAGAAGGCCGGTGCCACGGACTCGAGGCTTAAAAGCCTTACGAACGAACTGCAGTCGGTCTTCAGATATTCCTCCTATCAACTCCTCGGCCAGTCAAGTCTCACTCTGACCGGGTCCCGGCCCGGGCGGGTCACCCTCCCGGGGGACAGGACGTTGATCATTACCCCGCGGGGCATCCAGGGTGACCGGGCCATCCTCGAACTGGAGATCTTAAAGGATCAAACCCGGATCATCCAGACCGTGGTCAAGCTCCGCAGGGACAGCAGCGTCACCATAGGCGGACCCGAATATGAGGGAGGAACCCTCCTTTTCAACATTATTGCCTCCTTTTGAGTTTTATCCGAAAATTGGTGTCTATCTATTTAAACGCCATTAGAGGAGGTAAAACATGAAAAAGAGATCCGTTTCCGTTTTGATACTGGTGTCCGCCCTTATTATCGTTTTTGTTGCCCATTCCGCCTGGGCCGGCAGTCCTCAGAGCCATCGCTGGGAGGGTGTCGCCATCGGCATCGGCGCCGCTATCCTGGGCAGCGCCCTTTATCAGCATCATAAAAGCCTGTCCTATAGGCAGCCTGAGCCTTGCCCGGCCCCTGTTCGCCCCTATCCTTCTGCCAGGATCCGCCCGAAATGGGGGCACTGGGAATGGAGAAGGGAATGGGTCCCGGCCACCTATAAAGAGGTATGGAATCCCGGGCACTATGATGACCGGGGTGTGTGGATTGAGGGTCACTGGATTGAAATAGTCGATAAACCCGGCTACTGGACAGAAAAAAAGGTATGGGTAGCCGGTAGATCGGGAAGGTACCGAAGATAGATCCGGGCATTTAGAGGTGTGGCCTATTTTTTGCAGTATAGCATGAAGGATTATTATGCTCTCCTCGCAGGGTATAACTGCCTATAAATGCTTTTAAAAAAGAACATTCATGGCCACCCGGATCGAAAATGACGTCAAAATAATAACGATTGCCAGCGGCAAGGGGGGTGTCGGCAAAACGAATATCTCCTTGAATCTCGCGGCATCCCTCTCAAAGGACGATAACCGCGTCTGTCTGCTTGATGCGGATTTCGGTCTGGCAAACGTGGATGTCCTGTTGGGGGTCTCACCCGAATACTCCCTCATGGATTTTGTTGACGAGAGGTGTTCCCTGGATGAGATTCTTGTTGAAGGTCCCGGATCCTTGAAGATCGTCCCCGGAGGGTCCGCCCTTGACCGGATACCGGATCTCAACAGCGATGAAATGGAAAAACTCTCGCAAGTGCTCGACTACCTCCGGGGCTACGATATGCTGGTCATTGATGCCTCGGCCGGAATATCCGACCGGGTACTCTACTTTCTCGAGGCATCCAGTTTTCCTGTCGTGGTGATCATTCCCGAGCCGACTTCATTCACGGACGCGTACTCCCTTATCAAGACTTACCACATGAGGGGTAACAACGGGCCTGTTTTTATTTTAATTAACCAGGCCAAATCCGCCGGTCACGCGGGGAAGGTGTACGGGAAGTTCAAGGAAGTTGTGGACAGGTACCTGGGGATCTCGATGAAACCCATGGGTTTCATTTTATCGGACGACAGTGTCAACAGGGCGGTTTCCAGTCAAGAGCCCTTCATCCAGCTTTATCCGGACTCCCCCGCAAGCCAGTGCATCAAGCAGATAGCCTCATCAATTCTTTCAAACAAATTCGGGATCAACGGATCCGGAAATATCGAGAATCTCTTTTTCCCGGTTCAATCCGGGAGTACTGAGGAAAAAAGTCCTGATGACGGCCTGGAATTACCGGAACTTCCGGCCGCTCCGGAAGAGTCCGGCCTGCCGGAAGCTCCAGAGGAAAAAAACGGCGGGATCCTGGACCTGTTTATCCGGGAAGGTCTGATAACTCCTGCCCAGTTGGATTATGCCAAAAAGGTCCAGGAAAAACTGGATAACCCCAAGACCATTCTGGAAACCCTGAAAGACCTGGGTTATATCAACAGTAACCAGATAAAGGAGACATTATTCAAGAACAGGACAGGAATACGCCTCGGTGACCTGTTGGTTGAGCTTGGTTATATTTCCGATAAACAGCTTTCTATTGTTTTGAATAAACAAAGGCAAAGCGATTCGCCCAAGCGAATTGGCGAACTCCTGGTGGAGAGCAATTATATAACCGCCTATGAATTGACGCAGGTACTTTCCATAAACTTAGGCATCCCCTATATTGAACCCACCCTGGAAATGTTAGATATCTCTTACCTGGAGAGGACCTCCACCCAATTTTTTATCAAGCACAAATTGCTTCCACTGAAAACCGAGGACGGTAGCGTGAATATCGTCATGGCGGACCCTCTCAATACCTCCACCCAGGAGGCCGCCAAAAACCTTGTGGGAGCCGATTTCTCCATATTTATCTGTATGGAAAAGTATATCGTGGAGCTGCTCCGGGCCTTTGATTCCGTAAAAAATCAGAAATCGGCCATGGAGCGTGACGAGAGTAAAGTCGTAAAAATCGTACATAAGCTCATCAATGACGCCCTGGAAAAGGGGGCAAGCGATATCCATATAGAACCCCTGAAAAACAGGCTCCGGGTCCGTTTTCGGAAGGACGGCTCCCTTGTCCATTATACGGATCTATCAAAAGACCTTGAGGCACCTATTGTCAACCGCCTGAAGGTCCTGGCCTCGGCCAACATTACCGAAAGGCGCCGTCACCAGGACGGGCGGATTCTGATAAATTCCGCAAAGAACGGGGAGGAAATCGATATCCGGGTCTCTTTTTATATCACGATTTTCGGGGAAAAGATCGTGATGCGCATACTCAGTAAAAAGGCCGAGCTGTACAGGATAGAAGACCTGGGCATGGGCCAGAAAATGATAGACCGATTCAGGGAAGACGTCCTCGAATTGCCGAGCGGGGTGGTTATCATAACCGGTCCTACAGGAGCGGGAAAAACTACCACCCTGTACGCCTCCATAAATTACTGCAACAGGGTGGACACGAACATCATCACGGCGGAGGAACCCGTTGAGTATGTCATCGAGGGCATATCCCAGTGCTCCATTGATACGAAACTCGGCGTGACATTTGACGAGACCCTGCGGCATATGCTCAGACAGGATCCGGATATCATGATTCTGGGCGAGATAAGGGACAGGTTTTCCGCCGAAAGTGCTATCCAGGCCGCCCTAACAGGCCACAAGGTCCTCACCACCTTTCATACCGAGGACAGTATAGGCGGCCTGTTACGCCTGATGAATATGGATATCGAGTCTTTCCTTATATCATCAACGGTTGTTTGTGTGGTGGCCCAGAGACTGTTAAAGAGGGTATGTCAATTCTGTAAAAAATCCTATCTCCCGAGTGCCAAGGATCTTCGGAGGTTAAAATTCCAGGCCAAAGATGTGACCGGTGTTCATTTTTATACGGGGAGCGGCTGTGCAAAATGCGATTATACCGGGTATACGGGCAGGACCGGCGTATTTGAGATGCTGATCCTGAACGAATATGTGAAGGAAGCCATACTGC
>CAYTUL010000507.1:0-3536 GCA_964441135.1 uncultured Desulfobacteraceae bacterium
GGTTCAAGCCATGCAGATCCCCTTCCAGATCAGAAAGAAGGACCCCTATCCAATCAACGCCCTGGTGGGGTTCGGGATGAATTACCGAATGTGGCCCGGCTGTGATTTCATGCTTGAGAGTCTGAGAAAACTGGATTTTTTTGTGCACACAGACCTGTTCTGGACCGACACCAGTAAGATGGCGGACATCGTGCTTCCGGCCTGCACCTCCTTCGAGCGGAGTGAGTTTAAACTATTTGCGGAAGATTTTGTCATATGGACCCAGCCGGTGATCGAGCCGCTGTGGGAATCCCGATCCGATGCGGACATAATCTTTGATCTGGCAAAAAGGATCGCGCCCGATGACGACCTGATGAAAAAGGGATATGAGGCCAACATCGACTGGATTCTGCAACCTTCCGGCCTGACCGTGAAGGAATTAAAAAAATATCCCGCCGGCTACAGGGTCCCGGATATTAAGAAGCCTCCCTACCGGAAATACGAAAAAACCGGATTCCCGACACCTTCAGGAAAGATGGAATTCACTTCATCGATTATGGCAGAGGCGGGTTTCGACGCCCTGCCCACCTACAGGGAACCCAAGCTCAGCCCGGTTTCCAACCCGAAACTGGCAAAGAAGTTCCCCCTGATCCTCACAACGGGTGCGCGGTTGCCCATGTACATTCATTCCCGGACATTCCGTCTCTCCTGGACAAGGGCGCTGCGCCGGGACCCGATGCTGGATATCAACCCCAGGGACGCGGCGGAGAGAAAGATCACCCAGGGGGACTGGGTTGAACTGTCCACCCCGCGAAGCGCCATCCGGGTCAAGGCAAATCTGACCGAGGTGGTTCCGCAGGGCGTAATCAGCATCTTTCACGGCTATCGAGAGCCTGAAATCAACACGCTGTTCGATCCGGATTACCTGGATCCTGTATCGGGTTTTCCCGGTTTTAAATCCTTTATCTGTCAAGTGATTAAAAGTTATTGAAAGGAGATGTATTATGCCGGACCAAATTGGATTTTCTTTTGATCTTTCCCGATGCAGCGGGTGTATGGCCTGCGTGGTGGCTTGTCAGGACCAGAATGATAGTCCGGAAGACGGCCAATCTTTCAGGCAACTCATCCCGTTGGAGCAGGGCGAATACCCCGCGACACAGGTTGCCTTTGTCACCCTCGCCTGCTTCCATTGCTCCGACGCGCCCTGCATGCAGGTCTGCCCCAAAGGCGCGATATTTAAAAATGAGGTTTCGGGCATTATTGATGTGGACAAGAATCTGTGTATCGGATGCCGGTCATGTGCCATGGTCTGCCCCTTTGGCGCGCCTCGATTCACATCGGGCGAGAAGATGGAAAAGTGCGATTTCTGCATCGATAGGGTGACCCACGGGCTGGAACCGGCCTGCGTTCATACATGCACCACACGGGCCCTGGGCTTCGGAACCATAGAAGAGCTTTCCAGAAAAAAAGCGAAACAGGCCTCGATCAAAATTTTTAAGGGCCTTTTTTCCACAGGCGATTAGGGAAGTATCGCCCTGTTTAACGAGGAGATCCTGATAGGTTATGCCCTACTTTAGAGTCAATGATCGTTGCAATGGATGCCTCTCCTGTGTTCATAACTGCCCCGCGGGGGCCTTGGATGTGGTACACAAGGAAGACAATCGAATCATTTTGCACAACATCATCGCCTGCGCCCGATGCGGCAATTGCTGGAGGATTTGTCCCGAGGACGCGATCGAGTTTCAATATTTCCTGAAGGGGGATTGGGATGAGGTCACGCGATTAAAGATTGTAACCTGTTCTATCTGCGGTGAGCCGATCTTCACCGCAGATCATAAAATGACGTTAAAAAAGAGGCATAACCAGGAAGCGGAAACGCTATGCATGCTTCACAAAGGCTCCGTTCGGGCCGATTCATGGGCGCGGGCTGAAAGAATAGAGATCAAAAGGGAAGGCAGGCGGGTGTGATCGTCGGCGAAAGGAAACCTCTTCAAGAGATTGCCGGTACCATTTCGGGCTTTAACAGGGTGCTGATATTGGGCTGCGGGACCTGTGTCACCGTTTGCATGACAGGCGGGGATAAGGAAGCCAGGACCCTGGCCCGTGACCTCACCCGCTCCGGGGAATTCAATCATCAGATCCCTTCCTTCGAGGTCGATACGATTGAACGGCAGTGCGAGCGCGACCTGATTGAAACCTATCTTGTTCTCCCTGACCAAACGGACGCGGTATTGTCCCTGGCCTGCGGGGCCGGCGTGCAAACCCTTTCCGGTATTTACAGCCATCTACCCGTGCTGCCCGCCCTTAATACCTCATTCTTGGGATCATTGGTTGAACCGGGCGTCTGGACCGAACAGTGTTGCGGTTGCGGTGATTGTGTCCTTGCGATAACCGGCGGGATTTGTCCGGTGGCGCGATGTGCAAAAAGACTCTTCAACGGCCCCTGCGGCGGCTCGAAATACGGAAAGTGCGAAATCAACGGGGAGGTTGATTGCGCCTGGTCCCTGATCATCGATCGGTTGACCCGTTTGAACCGACTCAGTTTAATAGAGAGGATATTACCGATAAGGGATTGGTCCGCCGACAGGGGTGGAGGACCTCGCAGGCTGACGCATAGTAGCCCCTGATGCGGTAAGTTTAAAAGTACATTTTCCCCGGTCCCACCGTGAAATGGAAGACGGGCCTGTCCACCCGGGTGAAGGTCAAGGGACAGTGTTTCAAACCCTTAGGCACAAAGACCATACATGTTCTGTTCAGAATGTGTTTTTCATCGTCCAGCCATAGCTCGGCGTCGGCGCCAAGGTCGCCCGGATCATTGGGATCCGTCCCGTAGAAGGCGATGACTTCATCGTAATCGTGTGTATGTGCTTCCGTCCCAACCCTCTTTGTCGTCTCTTCTTCCTGCGTTGGTAGAATCCACACGGTTTCAATGTAGAAGGCGCCGGGTACGACCTCATCGTCCATAAACAGTATCCGGCCTCCCTTTCCTCCCCCGGCCTTTGAAATCGGAGGGCTCCACGGGGCCTCGACAATATTCTTTTTCAGCTCCGTGACGATCAATTTCCCGTACTTGGTCTCGGTCATTACCTTCCTTCCTCCTTTTCTATTTATTATACTTTAAAACCGAGAGAGCTCTTGACGCGGATTTTAAATGCCTCCCATTTTCCTCGTTTTAGGGACAGCAGCTTCATATTGAAGGCATCCTTGTCTCTGGGAGGCACCCATTCCTTCTCTTTCTTTCTTAGCTGGATAGCGTATGAAGGGCAGGTAGCTATGCAATTCCCGCAGCCGATGCAACGGTCCAGGTTCACCCTGGCGGCGCCGTCGACCAACTCCACGGCCTCCAGTTGACATCGCCCGACGCATGTCTCGCAACCCGTGCAGATCCCGGCGTCCACCTCCGCATAAAAATTGGACACATATAGTTCGACGGGTCGCGGATGATGTTTGATAGACGTAAGAAGGGCGCAGCAGTCGCCGCAGCAACAGCATATGGCCTCCGGACGGAGCGAGTTTTCCGGCTGGATAACGAGGCCTGCTTCCTGGGCTTTTTCCAG
>CAYTUL010000508.1:0-3530 GCA_964441135.1 uncultured Desulfobacteraceae bacterium
GCGTCAGCCAGCATTCCGTACCTCTCCCTAACGACATCAGATCCGGCGATCCGGCTAAGTCTTGAGAGCGCGCCTATCTTGAGGCCGTGCCCGCCCTCTTCGATCCTGTCGAGTCCCGGGATTGTCTTTATGTTTATGACTATCTCGGGATAAACTGGCAATGCCTCGCTCTTGAGTATGCCGAGGAGATCGGTCCCGCCCGCGATAAGCGTTGCCCGGCCTTCATAGTCCTTCAGTAAGGATACGGCCTCCTCCCATGACCCCGCATTTACGTGTCTAAATCTCTTCATCCCCTATTTCCCGAATTTTACCATTTATCTTTTGATGGTCTCGTAAAAAGTCGGAAATTGTATCTTTCTGTCATTCCCGCGAAAGCGGGAATCCAGTGATTTCAAGCACTTCTGGGCTCCCGCCTGCGCGGGAGTGACGGCGTCTGGGCCTTTTTACGAAAACGTCATCTTTTGTTATTATTTTTGGTTCTTCTCAAAGTTAGTTGGAGAAGAGGGTCCAACGATTCAAGGGGTCAAGGATTCAAGCGTCCGACCCCTTGAATCCTGATCATCGATCAACTAATTTAGAGATGATCCCTTCTGATTACTTTTCATTGGTCGACTGTCCTCCGGCCATGGCCTTAAAGATTACCTCAGGCGTCACGGGATAATCTCTCACCTTCCTTCCCAGGGCATTTGATACGGCCATAAGCACGGCCCCTGGACCCGGGGCGGTCGAAATCTCTCCCAATCCTACGGCCCCGAAGGTACGCGTGGGGAAGGGGGTCTCAAGGATCACCTTTTCAAAATCAGGAAGATCCATAAAGGTCCGCCACTTGTAATCGGCCATATTGGTGTTCATGAGACGGCCGTTTTCCCTGTCCAGGATGGATTCCTCAAAGACTGCTGAATCCACTCCTGCCGCCCCAAGACTCCCGTGGAACTGGCCTTCAAGGGAGGGGGGATCTACGATCTGTCCCACGTCACTGGCGCCCAGTAACCGTTTCAGGTCAATCCTCCCTGTCTCCGTGTCTACTCCTAACTCCACGAACAGGATAAAAATATTTGGTATGGAATAATCGGGCTCGAATCTTCCGAATCCGGTAATGGTCTGCATTTCTCCCATGATACTTTTCCAGGACAGGACGGCCTCTTGTTTTCCCCTGACAAATACAGTCCCTTCTGAGGTCTCCAAATTCTCAACTTCTGTCTTGAGAAGCACTGCTGCCGACTTTAGAAGCCTTTTTTTAGCGTCCTCGGCAGCCGACACTACCGCGGAACCCACGGCGTAGGTCCCCCGGGACCCTACCAGGCCGAAATCAAAGGGGTTTACAAGAGTATCAGCAGGGGTGATACTGACCCGTTCAAGGGGAAGCTGCAGGACCTCTGCCGCCATCTTGCAGAGGCTGCTCCGCTGTCCCATTCCCGATTCCGAAATAAGTACATGGATGGTGGCGGTCCCATCCGGATTGAGTCGCACATATGCCTCGGATTCATCTTCCCCCACGTCGGCGTTCCCGTGAATCCCGAATCCTACGCCTGTCCTTATGTGTCCCTCCAGGGCCGTAGGAACCAGCCAGCCCTTCCACTTCTTTTTCCATCCGAAGGCCTCGGCCCCCTCTTCCATGGCCTCGGAGTAGTCCTTTCCCCGGCAGGTCCAGCGGTTGCCCTCTCTCCATATATAGGCGTCCCCGGGTTTGACATAGTTCTTCTTGAAAAACTCGACCGGATCCAGTCCCGCCTCAGTCATTAGTTCATCCAGCATCGGGCTCAGGACACTCTCCAACTCCTGGCCTCCGAATCCCCTGATTACGCCCGAGGCGCAGCGGTTTGTACAGACCAGGCGTGTTTTGAGATCCCAGTTCTCACATCTCAGTAGAAGCTGGGCCTCTCCACAGGCCACCGCCATCTGGGCCTGGGCCATGTCCGAAAAGGCGCCTGTGTTCACGAACCAGATACCGGAAACCGCGGTTATGGTCCCGTCTTTTTTCATCCCGATCTTTCCCCTGAAACGGGACCCTAACCTCAAGACAAAGGCGCTGAAGTGCTCATCCTTGGTAAAACAGAACTTCACAGGGCTTCCGGTTTTCTTAGCCAGGACCGCCGCGTAGAAAAGAGGCATAGGGGAGTAGTTCTTTGAACCGAAACTGCCCCCGCACTGGGTGGAGATGGACCGGATGTCCGGGAATCCCATCTTGGACTGCATAATAAACCGGTGCCAGGAGGCGCTCTGGGTGCCCGACCAGACGGTCAGCCTCCCTTCCTCCTCCCATTTTGCGATTACACCCGGAGGCTCTATGGGCAAGGGATTTGCGATATTTTCGTATCGGTAGGTACCTTCCCTGATAAAATCCGCCTCCCTGAAGCCCTTTGCCACGTCTCCATAGACCACATCCGAGAGGGTATTGGGCCCGAAGACCGGCAAATTCAGGGGCAGGAGGTTTCCGGGAAATTCCTCGTAAAGCTGCGGGGCATCAGGCCTTAAGGCCTCTTCCACGTCATAGACCGGGGGAAGCGGCTCGTATTCCACCTCAATCAGATCCAGGGCCTCATTGGCTATCTCCTCTGTTTCGGCCGCGACCAGGGCCACCCCATCTCCAACAAAACGGACCTTGCGGTCAAGTACCCGAACATGCCTCGGGATGCCTGTCTTCCATGGGGGCATATCCTTATAGGTCAGTACCGCCCTGACTCCGGGCAAGGCATCTGCCTTGGCCGTGTCTATTCCCTTTATTTCCGCGTGGGGGTGACGGCTTCTCAGGACCTTTCCATAAAGCATGCCGGGTATCTCTATATCATCGATGTACTGGGTCCTCCCTGTGACTATGTCAAGGCCGTCCTTGCGGGGCGTGTGCCTGCCGATGAACCTGTAATCCCTTTTCACGACCCTTACCTCCCCTTTTTGACCGCGTCTAACACGGCGTCAATAACGTGATAATGGCTGATGCACCTGCAAAAATGTCCCGACAATGCCTCTTTTATATCCTGCCTTGCAGGTGAGGGATTTTTATCCAGAAGAGACCTGGAGGCCAGGAGAATTCCGGGCGTGCAGAACCCGCACTGAAAGGCCGTGTTATCTATAAAGGACTGTTGCAGTTGATCCAGTTCGCCGCTCTCTTTATCCTGAAGGCCCTCTATGGTCGTGATGCGCTTTTCGTTACACTCCACGGTTAATGTCATGCAGGAGAGGATGGGCTCCCCGTCCATGAGGACCGTGCAGGAGCCGCATCCCCCCTGATCACACCCCACCTTCGTACCCTTGAGGCCCAGGGTCTCCCTGAGGGTGTGGGCCAGGGTATGGGAAGGTGAGACATCGTGGGTCCTCTCTCCTATCTCCAGTTGATGCCTGACACCGTTCACAAAGAGGGTAATCCGGTCTCCTTCATTCACATGAGTCTTCTCCATTATATTCTCCTTAAAACCATTTTGACGGGATTGACTCAACTGACAAAATATTATTATTTCGTAACTATTTAGTCCTTTTTAAAGCTTGGGTGCTCAGCAATCTCTTTCCCGGGGCGAAAGCCTTCGGAAGCAGTG
>CAYTUL010000509.1:0-3513 GCA_964441135.1 uncultured Desulfobacteraceae bacterium
TCGTTGGGGGCATGATGTTCGGCCCCGAGATGGAGGTGGGCAGCCTCTATGACCATGCCTACTCCACTACAGGAGAAATCAAGGAAAAGGCTGTGAGAGAAGCGGAAAGGGTCGTGGAATATATCCGAAATCACGTGTTTCCCGTTCATGGTCTTTAGAAAACTGCAAGCTTCTAAATGGATGACGATGCCAATTATTGCCTTCCTTTAACCAGCCTTTCTACCACGTCCGGGTCGGCTAACGTTGAAGTATCCCCAACCTGATCAATGGCTCCTTCCGCTATCTTCCTCAGTATCCTGCGCATGATTTTTCCACTCCGGGTCTTGGGAAGCGAATCCGTAAAATGGAGCTTATCGGGTGAAGCGATCGGTCCGATCTCCTTTCTCACGTGTTGAATAAGGGCTTTCTTCAGTTCATCGGATGCCTCGAAGCCCTGTTTCAGGGTCACGAAGGCGTAAATTCCCTGGCCTTTAATATCATGGGGGAATCCAACCACTGCGGATTCAGCCACGGACTCGTGCGCCACAAGTGCGCTTTCCACCTCCGCGGTTCCCATCCTGTGCCCGGAAACATTGATCACATCATCCACACGTCCCATCAGGAAAAAATACCCATCCTCATCTTTTCTCGCCCCGTCGCCGGTGAAATATAGACCCGGCATCTGGACAAAATACTGTTCTTTAAACCTGTCCGGGTCACCGTATACCGTTCGCATGAAACCGGGCCATGATTTTCTGATATAAAGATGTCCTCCTTCATTCACATCCGTTTCTGTCCCATCCTGTCTCAATATCACGGGATCGACGCCGAAGAAGGGACGGGCAGCCGATCCCGGCTTCATGGGCATGGCGCCGGGAATTGGCGTAATCATGAAACCGCCGGTTTCAGTCTGCCACCAGGTATCTACTATGGGACACCGTTCCTTACCTATCACCCGGTAGTACCATAACCAGGCCTCCGGGTTTATTGGCTCGCCCACGCTGCCTAAGAGCCTTAGGCTGCTCAGGTCTCTTTTGTTGGGCCAATCATCGCCGTTTTTCATAATCGCCCGAATGGCGGTGGGCGCGGTATAGAAAATATTTACCCGGTATTTCTCGACTATCTCCCAGAAGCGATCGGGTGCGGGATAATTGGGGACCCCTTCGAACATGAGGGATGTGGCCCCTAGGCCCAGGGGCCCGTAAACAATATAGCTATGGCCCGTGACCCAGCCTATATCCGCGGTACACCACCACACGTCCTCGTCCTTTATGTCAAAGCAGTATTTCAGGGTTAACATGGTATAGAGCAGGTATCCGGCCGTCGTATGGAGGACGCCTTTAGGCTTGCCGGTGCTGCCGCTGGTGTAAAGGATAAATAGGGGATCCTCCGCGTCCATGGGTTCGGGGTCACAGAAGGGAGAAGACTTCGCCATCATTTCATGCCACCAGAAATCACGTCCTTCCTTCATCTCGGTTTCCTTGTCTATCCTGTTTACCACAATGCATTTCTTCACATCGGGGCAATCCGAAAGGGCGGTGTCGGCGTTGATTTTACTTGGAAGAACTCTACCCGAACGATATCCCCAGTTTGATGTGATTAATGTCTCCGCCTTACAGTCCAGGATCCTGTCCCGCAGGGCTTCGGCGCTGAAGCCCCCAAAGACGATACTGTGGATGGCGCCTATTCTGGCGCAGGCGAGCATGGCCACGGGTAGCTCGATAATCATAGGAAGATAGATGGCAACGCGATCGCCTTTTTTTACCCCCATACTCTTCAAGACATTGGCAAACTTACAGACCTCCCGGTGAAGTTCCTGGTAAGTGTACGTGATGGATTCTTCCAGAGGCTCCCCCTGAAATATCAGGGCCGCCTTGTTCTTTCTCCAGGTCTTCAGGTGACGGTCCAGACAATTATAGGTTATGTTCAGTTTCCCGCCCGAAAAATATCGTATATGGACATCATCCTTGAAACTGTATTCTTCGACAGGGCCGTTCCATTTTTGAAACCAGTCAATATATTTCTCGGCCATTTCTCCCCAGAAACCCTGCGGATCATTTATAGAGCGTTCCCACAGGCTTTCATATTCAGACATACTCTTCAACAGGGCATGTTCGACGAACTCACTGGAAGGATTAAAAACCCTCTTTTCCATATATACCGATTCAACCTGTTTTTCTTTCTCCATACCCGGACTCCTTTCAATTGATGGATACATATCGTTTTCAATAATTGCAGGGCTTGTCTAAGCAGCCAATTCTTTCCTTATGCCTAAATCCCCGATTTTATATGCATCTTTCGGACTAATCATATCAATATATAGCCGGTTACGCAACATCGCAATACCCATTACAATACTTTTCAGCATCCTTTCTGTGACACAGATCATTTTTTACGCGAAAAACCAGAACGCCCCCTGCTGTATACGGGGATCAATGGCCAGGTTAAAGGGCTGTTTATAAGAAAGCAATAAACATGCCAGTCTAAAACAGGATATCCAAATTGACCTAACAAATTATAAATACTGAAGAATTGCTCCATCCTGCAATTCCCGGAGGGATGATGGATGTATGAAATGTGTCTGGTATTTTTACATCCTGGAAAGGTGTCGATAGCCAATGAGGCTTTTGACAGGAGAATAGGTATGCCGGACCATTCGGCTTAGAACCGGTTATGAGATCATGGCGACCGTGGCAAATCTGCCGGTAATCCCATCCGCACGGTGGGAATAAAATATATCTGAGTTGCACTTTGTGCAAACTCCGGCAAGCTCGATATTGTCTTTTCTTAAACCGGCATCCAAAAGCTGCTTTCTGCTAATCTCCCATAGATTGAAATAATTATCTCCGGCCATAAATTCAGTGAACTGATCGGGGAATATCTCCTTGTGTGTGATAAATTCGGCGCAGCACGGCCCGAGGGAAGGACCGATAGCGGCAAGGATATCCGAACCCCTGCAATCGAACTCGGATTTCATTCGAAATATAACAGAACCTAAGATATTATGAACGTTTCCTCTCCAGCCACAATGGACGACGGAGAGGACCTCCTTATCCGCGTCGAACAGGATGACGCCCTGACAGTCCGCCTGTTTGACCATTATCGCAATATCGGGGATATCCGTAATGACAGCGTCCGCTTCGGGAATTGATTCCGGATCTGGGTGACGGCCCTTTCGCAGCGAGACAATATTGTCACCGTGAACCTGATTCATAAAAAAAAGAGAAACGGTCTTGACAGCTTCACCAATTATTTTAAGGTTCATCTTTACATTCTCGGCACAATCCCCGGTGTTATATCCGGAATTCAGACTGTCATAGGGCGGGGTACTCGTTCCTCCGTGGCGGGTAAAAACCCCATGGAAAAGCCGGTTATATCGGGAGAGTAAAGGAAACTGAAAATAGATAATCCCATTGGACCAGCGGGGATTCAACTTTTGTGAGAATCTATAAAGGAAGGGATAGGCCCTGATCGTGCATCCTCCTTCGAAACGGAACGAAAAAGCATGATCGCCCCGGATAAGAAGTAGATACC
>CAYTUL010000510.1:0-3500 GCA_964441135.1 uncultured Desulfobacteraceae bacterium
TTCCTCTCCCTCGGGGGCCTGTCATATGGGGCCAGGATAGAGTCGCCAAGGAAAATAAGTCCCAGGAATTTAAACCCATTTTTAAATTCCGTGATATGGGTATCTTCGGAGTCAAGCCAGAGGTGCAACCGATCAAGGGCCTCTTCCGTAAGCTCCAGGGCCTTCTCTGCCTGGGCGCATGTCTTGGAAAGCACAATGAAATCATCTGAATATCGAACCAACTGGCAGCCTTGGGATATCAGAGTTTCGTCAAATTCGTCCAGGAAAAGGTTGGCTAACATAGGCGAGATCACAGAACCCTGTGGAATACCTTTCTCGTTATTATATACTCTTTCCCCATCGTAAATTTCGGCTCGAACCCACATTTGAATAAGACGCAGGACATGGGGATCGGGTACCAGTCGCTGAACCTTTGACATAAGTAAATTATGATCAATATTTGTAAAGTATGAGTCGATATCCGTCTCCACAACATACCGGTATCCCTGATCCCTCAATTCCCTGATTCGGATAGCTGCTTTTTTAACCGACCTGCCCCGCCTATAGGCAAAGCTGACGTCTTCGAACTCGGCCTCAAAAACAGGTTCAATTACGTTCAAGACTGCTGCCTGGGCCACGCGATCACGCACACAGGGCACGGTCAATACCCGCGGAGTCCCATCCCGCTTCGCCACCAGAAACTGAAGAAGAGGCAAAGGGCTATATCGTCTTTCCTCAAGCTCGAGGGAGAGGGCGCGAACATTCAAATCAAGCCCGCTTCCGAAGTCCCGAACAGTCATCCCATCCACCCCTGCCATCCCTTTAGACGCCTCAACACGTTTGAAGGCGGAGCGGAGGTTATTTAATTGAGTGATATTGCTAATCAAGAAATGATTGTTCATCTTCTGACTTCCGTGGCATCCGCCCACAACTTGTCCCACGACGTCTTGAAGGTATCAAATAGAGATGCGTAATGGTTTCGCCTTGTGATTATCAACACGGGCGAATCCTGACCCCTCTTGCCCTTTTCCAGTATCCCTATGTAGATTGTCTTTTCATCTACTGTATACATCCAGTAGGGAACAAAGGGATCATATATCCTGATATTAAGATTGCCCGCTTCATAAGGCGGTAATGTCTTGAGTAGATCGATACTGCTTTTGATACTTTGGCGGGCTGCTGCCGTTTCCCTGTCAAGTGTCTCTTTCAGTTCAGAACTAATTGAGGCAAGGTTAGTGCCGAGAGAGATTCCCTTTTCAAAGGCGATCTGCCACAAAAGATTAGGAGAGTCCGGGTTCATGAAAAGAAATTTATAAGTTGAAACTGTCCTTTCCTCAGTAATCCATTTCCGGAACAGTTCTATGATAGAATCTCCACTCACGCCCAGATAGAAGAAGGAATCTGTTACTTCTCCTCCTTTTATGAAAATCCGACAATCTTTCTTAGAATCAAAGCTGTAGAAATATCCAGTCGGACCAGCTTTGAGAAGTTTAAATAGTCTCGAATATTTATTAGAAAGCAAGGCGTAAGCTAAATAACCGGTTAGGAGAATTATTAAAATAATGAATAACAGCCAGAGTCTTTGAGAGATAAGACCAAAAATGCCAAAGGCAATTCCGACTGCAAGGCCGACAAGGAATTCAAAGAAAAATAGCCTGATAAAGGTGCTGATCTGTGAAAACATGCTCTACATAGCCGCTTCTTTTTTCAGCCATACCTCAATAACCCAAATTCTCCAATCGTGAATTCGACCTCTTCACTGAGAATTGAGCCTGGCATCCAGCAGATTTTCGCTTTACTGACTTCACGCCCAAAGCCGATATGTTCGTCTCCTTTTTCACTTAGGACGCTTCCCCATTTTCTTCCAATAAGTGGCTCCACATCACCCTGGAGTTTGAGGGCAGGAGTATCCACTGCTATAAGATGAGCAGGAATGGGTTCTCCTTCATTAATTGTTAACTTGAGCTTATCATTTTTAAGATCGATATTATGATTAAAAAAATTGTCTTTCCGGATCTCCTTTGTTAAATCCTGATCAAGGAGAAGTCGGCCCCATCCATATTTTCTGTCACCGCCAACGTATAACTCTTTGAGGGCAGGAATTAGATCTTTCCATCTGACCTTTTTCCCATTATACTCCGCCTCATCGTTAAGAAAGAGATATCCAATAAAAAAAACTTGTTTTGCTTCGACTGAGGAAGCTTCCATAATTACAGGGGATATGAATTCCGATTCATGAAGGGTCTCTTCTTCAGCGGTATTTGTGACAGGGACTATTCCGGTTTGACCGAATGAGCGAATAAAAATTTTCTCGAACTCGGTCAAATTATAGTGGCCTATTTTAATGCCCTCATCACTGTATTTAGGCAGCAGAGGTTTTTGAGGATCAAGGGCCGGGTATAAATAGCCGGTGAGTACTTTTGACTTAAAAAGATCGCCTATTTCTTCATATTCAGGAAAAACGCCATCCTTTGCCACTGATCGTGCCCGGTTCGCTGTCATAGCCCCCCAAATCGCCCGGCCTGTGATATAGGGCCTGGTCAATTTTATATACCCCAATGTATGCCAGCCTATGTGTATTGGGCTCATTGCCTTATAGATCAGCCTATATGCTCGCCACGCCATCAGGAACCGCCTTTTTCTTTAGCCTTAACGTGATAGATCGCATATACCATGACCCTTTCGATAAGCTCCTTTGCGAAAAGAAGGGAAGGGAGGTTATCGGCCCATTTTTCGCGGATTGCTTTAAAAAGGTCTGTATATTCTTGTCCCGCATCCTGTAATGGGGGTTTTTGCTTCAAGAATTCGAATAGACGCTTTGATATTTTCTGCCCTTTGTCTTTATCCTTTGCTGACAAGAAAAGGAAAAAGGCATAAAGTCCATCCTCCTTTAATACTCCCAGGGCATTCCTCAGAAAGGAATCATCATTGTCGATACACTCCTGTGAGAGTTCATATCCGCATTCTGCACATTCCATGTCAAGAATTTCCATATCATTCCTCCTCATTAAGAAGTACTCTGATACGCCCCATTCCTCTGGTGTTCATCCCGCCAATTCCGAGTGTTTTGAAATATTTCAGGCCAAGTTCAACGTTGCTTTTCAGCCAGGCAATATTAGCCGGGGTGCCATCTATATCCATTTTGATCGGTTCTTTCCCGTCTACCCTGAAATAGTCGGGATTACTATATACGACTTCAAACCAGAAGACAGTAGCTCGCGGAATCGCCTCATAGGTATATAGTGCTCCTTTTTCCGCAGCTCCAGTGAGAGGATCTATTGCGACTGAGGTCCTGACCTCAAGATGATCATTTACAATATGAGAGAAGACACTATCAGAGACTATGAAAGCACTCTCGAATATCAGTTCACATACCTTGCATAATGGAATTGATTTGGAAAAATAACTAAAATCAATCTCGAAAGGGTCAACTTTATCAAGTTCGAGCAGAAGCCACCCGAAATTCACTATGAAAACAAAATTCAGTTGGATCCAGCCATTTGGAGTAGATTATCGTTAGC
>CAYTUL010000511.1:0-3488 GCA_964441135.1 uncultured Desulfobacteraceae bacterium
GAACGGATCTGTTCGCCGTAAAAACGATTTTCAATGTTCCGACCGTGGATATCATCCGCGGGGTCACGCCCTTCCTGTTTTTCGAGCTCATATTCCTCGCACTCATATCGGCCTTTCCTCCAATAAGTCTCTGGCTCCCGAATCTGATGGTGGGAAGATAGGGTTCATCTTTGTCAACGTATTTCTGAAAGGAGAAAATCCGGGTTCTGACTCGGTGTGGTGGAGTATAATGATTGTCAAGGGAATAGACCTTCCGATGAAAAACCGGATATTCTACGGCTGGTTCGCCCTCGCTGGTGTGATGCTGGTTATATTTGTTGTGGGCGGCTCCTTTGTGAACTCTTTCGGGGTCTTTCTTCCCGTTATATGCAGAGAATTCGGCTGGAGTCGCGCGGCCGTTGCGGCGGCCCTGTCATTGGGCGTGGTGGCCTTTGGATTACCCAGTCCCCTTTATGGTATCCTCGTTACCCGGTTGGGCCCCCGGATTACCCTGATCATCGGGAATTCCTTGGCAGCCGCCGGGATGATTTGCCTGTCTTTTGTCCAGGAGGTCTGGCATCTGTATCTCTTCTATATCATCATCGGGCTCGGAGCCGGTTTCGGGGGATATATACCCGCAACCACGGTCCTGAATAACTGGTTCATCCGAAAACGATCCCTGGTCTTTGGGATGTTTATCGCGAGCGCGGGCCTGGGCGGTTTTCTATTCCCTCCCCTTGTCACGGCGTTGATATCTTTTGCCGGCTGGCGAATAACCTGGCTCCTTTTGGCCGGAATGATTGTGATCTTGGGGGTCATCCTCGGTAGTGTTATGTTGATAAGGGACAGGCCGGAAGATATGGGCCTCATACCCGACGGTATGCCGGCGGACCTCCCCTTGAAGGGCGAGATAAAGAGATTTTCCGGGAATCGGGAAGGGCCGGATTTTGCGGACAAAGGGAACACCCTGTTGAATAGCACCACCTGGCTTCTGGCGGCCTTTTCCGCGGCGAACGCATATGCAACCGGTACGATAAGTACCCATCTGGTGGCCTACTTACAGGACATCGGCTTTAATCCCATGACAGCCGCAACGACTGTAAGCCTGGTGGCGGCCTTTCATTCCATCGGCAGCTTGTCCTTCGGGGCACTGGCTTTAAGGTATCCAATCCGATACCTGGCCAGCCTGGCTTTCCTTTCTCAGCTCATGGCCCTGACCATCCTCATGACAGCCACGAATCTCATTTTCTTCTATATCTTCGCCGCCTTTATGGGGCTCAGTACCGGTGCCCTGATAACGGCCTTACCCACATTCATCGGCGCCTATTTTGATCGGGAACTGTACGCGAAAGCCCTGGGGGTAGTGTTTCCCTTCCAGGTTATCGCCCAGGCCGTGGCAGCGACTTCCGCCGGAGTCCTATTCGATGCTACCGCCTCCTACCATTCCGCCTTCGCCGTGGTCATGATCATCAGCCTGATCGGTCTCATAAGCGTCTATTTGGCCCGAACTCCGAGGTAATCGTCTCACCTCTTAGGCATCCCTTTTTGCCATGCACTCCCTGACAGACAGGGCCAGGTCCTCGGCGCCAAGTCCGAAGTGCTCCTTAAGGTCGTCCTTCTCATCGGTAACCCTGCCGGACTGGCTGAACTCATCCTCTATACCCACTCTGATCAGGTAGGCAGGTGCCTTTTCGGCCAGAACCGTGGCGACCGCTTCTCCCAGCCCGCCGATGATGCTGCCGTTTTCAGCCGTTACAACGGCCCCGGTCTCTCTCGCCGCAGCCACAACCGCATCGTCATCTAAGGGCTTAATCGTGCTCATATTGATTATTCTCACGTCGATCCCGTCCTTCTCTAAGATATCCACAGCCCGGATCGCCTCCGTCAGCATATATCCCGTGGCAATAATCGTAGCATCCTTTCCCTCTTTTAGGGTATAGGCTTTTCCAAGTCTGAATGGGTAATCATCACTAAAAATTTTCAGGGGTAAGGGACTGGACTCAATCCTGTAAAAGACAGGCCCGATATACTCGGCGATGGCCACCAGGGCCTTTTCCGCCTCTGTAATATCGGCGGGATTGACAATAACGAGATTGGGCAGGACGCGCGTGACGCCCAGACCTTCAATATGGTTGTGGGATATGCCCGGCTCTCCCCATGCCCCTTCACGACCGAGTAGTTTTACGTTAAAACGGTCCTGGAGAATGCTCTGTCTGATCTGATTGTGGGCCCTGCAGATATTCGCGAAGACGAAACTGAATATAAACGGGATAAATCCCTCCGCCGCGAGGCCTGCGGCCACAACGGCCGCGTTCTGCTCGGCTATGCCGCATTCGATGACCCTTTCCGGGGCGTTTTCCCTGAACCAGCCGATGGCCGGAAAACCCATGTCCTCCAGGACGGCGATCACCCTGTCGTTTTTTTCAGCGGCCTTTATCATGCCCCGGTTGGTGCCCTCGGCGGGCATGACCGGCTCGCCAATCTGCACATGTTTATTATATTTGGCCATATTTTTTTCTCCCTTCCGTTACTCCTCTGGTAATCTCTTCACCCCTGCCGATATGGGTATGGGCGGCCTCCCAGTTGGAGATTCCGTATCCCTTGACCGTGTGCGCAATGATGCATTTGGGTCTGCCGTCACCGTAAAGACGGTTCGTCAGGTCCAGGGTATCGATGATTTCTCTTATATCGTGACCGTCTATCTCTTTTACCCACCAGCCGAAGGATTTCCACTTTTCCACGAAGGGTTCTATGGGCATGACCTCGTTGGTCGGCCCGTCAAGCGAGAATTTATTGTAATCCACGATGTTTATCAGGTTGTCCAGTCTGTATTTAGCGGCGAACATGGCCGCTTCCCACACTTGCCCCTCATGACACTCCCCGTCACCCACTATGCTGTAAACCCGGTAAAGGGGGTTGTACAGGGGAATATACCTGGGCATGAAGACCTCGATGCCGTCCTCCGGCGGGTTCCTCTTCATATTCATTTTTTCCGCGAGGGCGAGACCGGCTGCGAAGGACAATCCCTGGCCCAATGAACCGCCTGAATAATCAATGCCCGGAGTGCACCAGCGGTCGGCATGACCCTGTAGGGCGGAACCATAGCAGTAGTAGGACTCCAGCGTATCCTTGGAAAGTACATCCAGCTCAACCAGGACAGCGTAAATGGCCTCACAGCAATGGGCTTTAGACAATACCACCCGGTCCCTCTCCGGCCAGTCGCAGTCCTTCGGGTCAAACTTCATATGGTGAAAATAGAGGGCCGTGACGATATCGATCAGGGACATCGTCCCGCCCGCGTGGCCCATCTGACTGGCGTTAAAAATTGTCAGGACATTCCTTCTGACCACGTCCGCCTTCTCTTTCAGTCCTCTTATGAGTTCGTCTTCGTGTGCCATTTTTTCCGCCCTTCCTTCCTGATGTTCACTGTCTGTTGTGACAGCGCCCCGCCGCACGAAGGGCAGGTGTTGTTGTAAAAGCCCAGAACACTGTCTTCGGAAGGGATGGCT
>CAYTUL010000512.1:0-3483 GCA_964441135.1 uncultured Desulfobacteraceae bacterium
TGATCTCCGTAATCGGGGAAAAAGATTCCTATATGAGAGGGCATTCGGAACGGGGTGCCACGAATTGTGTCCGTTTTGCCAGGAGTCTCGGCCTGAGCAAGAGAGATATCAACCAGATCTATCTTGCGGGATTGCTTCACGACATCGGTATTGTGTTTATCCCCGTGGAGATTACCCAAAAGCCCGATAAACTGTCTGATGAGGAGATGAATACATTAAAAAAACATCCATTGCTATCTGAAAAGATAGTTTCAAAGTACAGCATCCTTCGGGAGATCGTACCTATTATTCGTCATCATCATGAGGCTGTCGACGGCAGCGGGTATCCGGACGGCCTGAAGGATGGAGAAATTCCCTTGGGTTCGAAGATAATCTGCCTTGCAAACAGCTATGATGCCATGACATCTTCCCGGTTCCAGGAGAATTCAATGAGCATGGAAGACGCGCTCATTGAGATAAACAACAAGGCGGGAAAGCTTTTTGATAAGAATCTGGCAGTTAAATTCATTATGTTCATGGAATCTACCTTTTCTGAAAAAGGCGGAAAGACAGAGGAGATTAAAAAGGAAGAAGATTCCGGAGAAGAAGAAGATAAGGCCATAGAAGAAGAGCAAGGGGCAAAAAAAGGCGAAACCATCCCTGAAATCATTCAAAACATTGTGTACAGGTTTAAGAAGGGTGATATCGAACTGCCCGTCTTGCCGAAAGTTGTTCAGGATATTCAAACTGTTATGATCAAACCTTCCACAACGGTTAATGAACTGGCATCGGTAATTGAACGGGATGCGGTAATATCCGTCAGGTTAATCGCGGTCTCTAATTCTCCCCTGTACAGGGGAACCGAGAAGATCCTTACCGTCAAACAGGCCATCCCGCGATTGGGCGTAAAAGAGACCCATAATATCGTTAATGCGCTCGCCAATAAGAGCCTTTATTCGGTAAAGGACCACTTTTTTAGAAAATCCATGGAGAGACTCTGGTTGCACTCCCTGGCGTCGGCACACGCGGCAAAGGCAATCTCGAGGGAATTATCGATCGGAGATGTCGATAACTTTTTCTTTATGGGACTTATTCATGATATCGGAAAGGTGCTTCTCCTGAAGGCATTTAGTGAAGTCTATACCCGGAACGCCTCCCTCGACATGGATGAGGTGATAGAAAATATAAAGGAAGTTCACACCAGTTTCGGGAGTACCATCCTCAGGCAATGGGGTTTTTCGGATAAGTTTGCGCGGATCGCGCTTCTGCATCAGGGCCCAAGATTTCGCCCCGACACCGATAAGGATATCCTGGCCATAAACCTCGCCGGCAAATTGGCAACCAGTATCGGTTACGGGGCCGGGGATAATGAAACGGTGGACCTGCCGAGCCTCGACTCCACCCGGCTTCTTATTATCGACCCTTCCATGCTCGACGAATTATGTGAAGAGATAAAGGAAATAATGGAGGAGACCTCCAATATTTTTTAGGTTAGAATTTCTCCGTGTCCTTGAAAAAATCACTCATAAATAGGATTATGCCACCCTCTTCCTCGAATATCGTGACCCCTTCGTTTTCATAGGTTTCCCCCTTCCTGTTGACTCCCCTGTTTGTCCAATGGACTGCACCCCTTTGCCCTTCAATGATCGTTCTCTTTTTCTCAAAGGAAAGCTCGGGGTACTGCCGAAAGAGTATCTTAAAAAATCGGATGATCCGGTCGCTGCCTATTAGGGGCCGGGTCTTCGGAAAATAGAACTCCGAGTCTTCGGTAAAAAGTTCTCCCAATTGCGTCAGATCCCGATGGTTAAGGGAATCAAAAAAGGTATCCAAGATTTTATTATCAAGCATAAAAATTCCTCAATTTAAGCGGATTGGTCGTCCTTGGATTCATATCCAACCAGATCCAGTATCTCCTGAGGCCGTTCGATGAGTACCCGCGCACCGCTGTTCCTTAACTCAACCCCCGATCTGAAGCCCCATAAAGCTCCCACCGGATACATCCCGGCGGCTACGGCAGTCTTCATATCCACTCCGGTATCACCCACATAGAGGATCTCTTCAGGATTGAATCCGAGGAATCCGGCTATTTGCAGAGCACCGGCCGGATCCGGCTTACGCGGTGTTTCATCACGCTCACCCAATACGATATCAAAAGTCCAATCCGGCAACAGCTCCGACACGCAATGAACCGTTGATTCATGGGGTTTATTGGATAGAACCGCGAGCCGGATGTCACGGGCAACCAGTCCATTCAGGGCTTCGGCCACGCCGTCATAGGGCCTGGTACCCAGATTCCAGTTTCTACGATACTTACTTCGGAACTCTTCAACAAGTTTTTCTGTATTATCCTTATCGCGCCTGTCCCTTGGAACAGCGCGTCTGACGAGCATGCCAACCCCATCTCCCACGAAATACCGGTAGGCATCGAGGACGTGAACGGGGTACCCGTGTTCCGTCAGGACGCTGTTCATGGTGGTGGCGATATCTTCAAGGGTGTCGAGAAGGGTCCCGTCCAGATCGAATGTAACGGCCTTAAAATTCATCCGCCAGGCGCCCCTTTTCTATGAGATTCTTATAAGATTCAAGCATATATGTATGCCCTCTTTACAACCGGAGTTCGTGCCGTTCTCCCAAAGGCGATATCTTTAAAAGAATTCCAATCATAAATGCCGTTCAAGCTGGATCTTTTCATAGGCCTCCTGTATCTCCTGAAATCGCTTGGTGGCGAACTGGACAAATTCTTCCGGCAGGCCTTTGGAGATAATTGTATCGGGATGGAAATCCTTCACAAGTTTCTTATAGTTAGCCCTGATTTCCCGGTCCGGGCTATCCGGGGTGCAGTTTAATACCTTATAGTAACCGTCTACGTCATTGAAATAGACCGCCTTGAGATTCTCGTACTGCCGGTCGCTGATCATGAATATCTTCTGGATCCTCTTTATCTGAGCCTCTTCCGCGGGATGGAATTTTCCATCCGCGGCGGCCAGCTTGAATAGGAGATCCATGAATGAGAGGAGTAAGGTCGGCTGATTCCGGTTTATCTGATAGAGCTGCATTGCGAAATCATCTATTGAATAGGCGGAATTCTTTGCCTCTCTGAAGACCTTCTTTGCGAACTCTTTTTGCTGTTCCGGAATATTCAGGGTAGAGAGGAATCCCTCCATGACCGCTATCTCGTCCCTCGTAATCACCCCGTCCGCCTTTGCCAGTTTTCCGAGGATGGAAAATATGCTGACAAAATAAGCGGCCTGTGACTGTTCTGCCTGCCCGAAGCGCATGGATCTGTTTAGCTGATTCCCTTTTTTATCAATCAGCTGATGTCCCAGCGCGGCCCCTGCAATAGCACCAAGAGGTCCTGCGAAGAGCATTCCCATTGTTCCTAACGTGAGCTTACCAAACCATCCCATAATTTCTCCTTTATTTGTAAATATTTAGTCCTTTTCAAAAGTTTGGGTGCTCAACAATCTCTTTCCCGGGGCGAAAGCCTCCGGAAGCAGGGCAACG
>CAYTUL010000513.1:0-3474 GCA_964441135.1 uncultured Desulfobacteraceae bacterium
TTGACATGGAAATAAAGAATGCATTTAAATAAAAGAATTCCTTTTAAAATCAACATTCCAATATTCCATCATTCCATTATTCCATGTGTGAAGCATAAATTCAGACCTAAAAAACTCCTTTATTCTCAATAAGTTGCAGAAAATAATAGACGTTATCTTCAAATATGGTCACATTGATGAGCGCCGGGGGTTTGGAGAAGTTACGCGCCTTTTCCAGGAGCTGAACTGACGGCTTCTACTTCAAACTCACTCAGGTTCTCGGGAAGATTCTCAAAGATTATCATAAAGGGGACCGCGCTCGAGGGTTTCACGTCTACGTTGATATTCCCCTTCCCGGTTTGCCTCTTTAACCCTCGATCGATTTCTTCCAGGGACATCTCCTTTAATTCATCATCGTCAAAGGTATTGCCTGCAAAGACGAGCTTTCGTCTTATGGCCTTTCCCGTGGTATCAAAAATCGTCCCCTTTAGAAGAATAAAGCTGCGGCTCTTGGGATTGTTGTTAATCACCTCCCCCTTGATAACAAAGAGATCTCCCAACCTGTCGGACTTAATGAAGGACCCGCTGACCCCTTTGAAAGAAAGTCGCCGGATACCTGTGTCTGTTACCTCCTCTTTTTTCACGGGCCGGAGGGAAGAAATAGGAATGATGTCGGGAGCAAAATAGAACACGACGATCCCGCCTATAATAATCAGTAAAAGGATCACCAGGATAATCAGCAGTCCTTTAGATTTTGCGGCCTTCTTTTTCGAGGGCGCTGGTTCGGAAGGGGCCGGTTCTTTTTCTGGTCTCTCAGGCAATTCCTCCACCTGCCCTTCGCCCGCTTCCCGGGTTTCTTCGTCGGGACCTAAATCCTCCCGGGCCTCTTCTCCCGCGGTTTCCTGGATTTCTTCTTCTAAGGCGTTCTCAAAGGCCCTGTCAAAAGCGTCTTTTGCTTTTTCATCCTTTTCCTCGAAGCTGAGATCATCCATTACGGGCGGTGAATCGAGGGTAACGGTCTCTTCGAGCTCATCATCAGGCAATTCATCAAATTCAGGTTCCTCAAGGGATTCGGGTTCCGGCGGAAACGCGGTGAACACATGTTTACATACCGAACACTTTACTTTAGAGCCTTCTTCCTTTAAAAGACTTTCATCCAGATTAAATTTTGACTGGCACTTTTCACATATGATCCTCATGGAAATCCTCCAGTTTAAGACATCCTGGCTTATTTCAGGGAATAGATATCCGGGAGATACCTGTACTGCTCGTCATAGTCCAGTCCATAACCTACCAGAAATCCTTCTTCCACCCTGAAGCCGCAATAATCAATATCCACCTCCTTGTCGCGTCGTTCTTTTTTATCAATAAGAACGCACGTCCTTATGGATTCCGGATCCCTCTGCCTTAACATCTCAATAATTTTCGATAGGGTCAGTCCCGTGTCCACTATATCTTCAACAACGATAACCGGTTTCCCGCTGATGGGTATTTCGATATCCTTGGTCAACCTGATGGAACCGCTCGATGAGGTTCCGGAACCGTAACTCGCCGCCCGGACAAAATCGATCTTCACCGGCCTCTTAATCTCCCTGACTAGATCGGCAAAAAAGAATACCACCCCATTGAGAACTCCCACAATCACAGGCTCTTTATCGGAGTAATCCGATGAAATCTTTCCCGCGAGTTCCTTGACTCTGACGTCGATCTTCTCCCGGGGTATTAAAATCTCTTTTTTCAGTGTCATTTCTTTTTTATAACTATTTAGCCCTGTTCAAGTGGTCTGGGCTCAGGAATCTCTTCCCCGAACACCACGTATAAATACTTGATTTTTAAAGATTTGTCAATAGGATAAATAGTCAGATGCTCCTTTAATCCTGTCAAGGGCTACGAACCAAAGGTTGCCATGCCAGTCTCCATTCATCCCTTTACTCATCCTTTTCCAAAAACGGTAGCCTCTCTCTTTTCCGATAGGCAAGGGCCATACAGGAGGCAATCAATACATCCTTTTCGTCCCTCACCTTAATGTCGTATGTGGCCGTCTTTTTGGACCGGTGAATCTCCTTTGATTCGGCTAAAAGGGTACGATCCCTATCGGGCGGTTGATGGTATGTCACGGTTACGTTTAAGGCAACGGCCACGGTGCCATAGGAGTTGCAGGACGCCTGGAAGGCCTCATCAATCAGGGAAAAGATGGCCCCCCCGTGCATCATGCCGAATATATTTTCCGTGTCATCCTGAGGTTTCATCTCTATGAGGGCATAACCCGGTTCAAGTTTTTTCAGCCTCATTCCCAGCTTGACGGCATAGGACTCATGCCGGACCCTCTCCAGGATGGCTTCCTTTACATAATCATCCATATCTTTCTTTACCCGCTTCGACTGTAATTATATCATAATGAAATAACTTATAAACATTATCAGAGTAAAGGGATCATATCAACATTATCTTTCGTTTAATGGTCATAATCGATATGAAATCGAATGAATCCAATCTGTTTATTCGTTGATTTAATTCACGATTTATCGTTTAAATAATCGAATGAAACGCAAATCAGTACAGGAGTCTCTTCATGAACACACGTTGGGACTCTGTCCGGCTCATCCGGTGCATGTCGAAATTGCACCTTGAAGAGTCTGACAGGAATAATATTGATAACCTCTTAAGGGAAAAAATTTCCTGGGAATATCTCCTATCTTCGGCGGAAGGCGAAGGGGTGGCCGGATTACTATACCATCATCTAAAGGACTGGAACCTTCCCGGTCTTCCACCGGAACCCATATCAAAGGAACTTGTAACAATATATCATCGAACGGTTCAAAATAATCTCGGCTTTTTAAAAAATGCTCTGGACATTTCCAGTCTCCTCCAGGAGATTCATATCCCTGGTATCGTTCTTCAGGGACTCTCTGTTATAAAGCTTTATGGGGACCCTGGGCTCAGGCCCATGTCGGACATGGACCTGATGATCAAACCGCGTGACAAAGAATACCTGAAGATTTCATTGATAAAAGCAGGTTACAGGATATCCCATCCCTTGTATCCGGACCTGTTTTTTAAAGATAATATCCTAATCGATATTCACACCCACTTGCTTAATATCGGCCGGATTCGGGCGCGAAGATATGTCTTTCCACGGGACCTTTCCCCGATGTGGGAAAAGGCGTCTAAATTTTTTATAGACAGAGAATACCTGTTATGTCCGGACCCCTTAGACAATTTCATCGCCCTGAACGCCCACGCCCTTAAACACAGCTATTCCCGGTTGATCTGGTTGACGGACCTGTACGAATCCATTTATCTATTGGCAAAAAATCCGGAAGGCTGGAACCGGTTATTGCAGCGAACGATGTTCTGGGGGCAGGAGAGGATAATACTCTATGGTCTTTTATTATTGGAAGGGATCCTTGGTTTGAAGGTGCCGTTCCATGTGAAAGAAGAGCTTGGATCTCACAGGCTGAACGCCCTGGAACGACACATTATTTACCTGAGGAC
>CAYTUL010000514.1:0-3473 GCA_964441135.1 uncultured Desulfobacteraceae bacterium
ATTCCATTTCAAAGGAGTTAGGAGAACGATATTACAAGGACTTTCAAAAGGATTCGGTCTCCATTGGACTGTTCTATTCCCAGGCCATGATCCTTTTTGAGGCCATCGCCATGGCGGGCACCGTGGATAGCGCCACGGTCAGGGACACGGTTATGAAGAACGAATGGAAGAACACGCTCGTGGGGGATGTGAAATACAATGAGCAGGGTTACGCCGCCATTCCGAGTGTTGCCCTTCAGTGGTGGAAGGGGGAACAGAGGCTGGTTAAGCCCTTTTTCCCCGGCGGCCATCAGCTTCAGTTGGCACCACCATGGGATGAACGATAAAAGGTTTTCCATATACCAAGGCACCGTCCCGCTTGACGGGACGGTGTCTCATACAACCTTCGTAACATTTTAGCTTTTTGAAAAGTATAGTTAAAATAAAGGAGGCTCGGGGATAATAAAACCGGGCATAGGGCACAAGGCGCAGGGAACAGGGGAAACAGATAAAAAGCGATTCTTTAAGATTTGCCTTGAGCCTTGTCGAAGATCCCGCCGCTGTTAGCGGGGCGCCCTGGGCCTTGAGCCTCTTTTTTATTGGCCTTCGCCCCGGGAAAGAGGTTTCGGAGCCCCCAGATATTTGAAAAGGGCTAAGCTGTTACCAACCTCCCTGACAGGGAGCGGCAGGACGAGGAGAGGGCGATATGTTTACGATTGATATCGATACCGGCGGCACATGCACAGACGGCTTCATTTCCAGGAACGGGGAGTTCAAGACGGTAAAGGTATTGACGACGCCCCATGATCTAACCGTATGCCTGGCGGAGTGCATAAAAGAGGGGGCGAAGCTCTTCGATGTTTCCGTGCAGGATATGCTCGCCGCCACGGATGTTATCCGATACTCTACGACGACCGGGGTCAATGCCCTCATTACCAAAACGGGGTCCAAGATCGGATTAATTGTAACGAAGGGTTATAAGGATTCCCTCTACGCGGATGACCCGGAGGCGGCGAACCCCGTCTTCTCCCTGGTTTCGAAAGAGATGATTGATGAAGCGAATGAGGATATCGATGACCGGGGAAATATCATAACACCCTTGGATAAGGAAGATGTCCTCGGGAGTATGCAGCATCTTATCGATATGGGGGCCAGGGCCATTGTCATAAGCCTGCGAAATTCCCATATCAATCCGGCACATGAAAAGAAATGCAAAAATCTCATCAAGGATCAATATCCGAATTTCTATTTGGGCAGTGTGCGTGTATTTCTGGCCTCGGAAATATCGGATCAGCCGGGGGATTTCCAGCGTACCAACACCATTATCGTCAACGGTTATATCCACGATGTCCTGGTCAAATTTCTCTATAAGGCAGAGGATGATTTAAGGGATAACTTTTGCGCCCATCCCCTTATGGTTGCCCACTCCCATGGCGGTGTCACCAGGGTGGCAAAGACTAAGGCGATCGACACCTATTCTTCCGGTCCCGCTTTAGGCGTCATCGGTGCCGGAAGTCTTGGGAAAATGTATGGCTTTTCCAATGTGATTACCGTCGATATCGGAGGGACGAGCCTTGATCTCGGTCTTATCCGGGACGGGGTCTACAATTACGATTTAAATCCTTTGATCAGCGGCTTCCCCGTGAGTGTGCCTATGATTACCACCTATTCGGCGCCCATTGCCAGCGGCTCCATAGCCAGGCTGGATGGATCGAAAAACCTGAAGGTCGGGCCCAAGAGCGCGGGAGCACGTCCCGGACCCGTCTGTTTTAACCTTGGTGGGATGGAGCCCACGGTGACCGATGCGGATGTCGTCCTTGGTTTTATTGATCCCGATTATTTTCTCGGAGGCAGGATCAAGCTCAACAGGGAAAAGGCGGAAACGGTAATCAAGACCCGAATTGCGGACCGGCTCGGTATCGGTGTGGGAGAAGCGGCCTGGATGATAAGAGAGGAAATGGAAAAAAATATAATCCGGGAGATACTTCAATTCGCAGATTCCTATGGTATCGGCACCGAAGATTTGTCCAATTTTACTCTGGTCGTTTACGGTGGGGCGGGCCCGACCCATTATGCCGATTTTATCAAAGATCTTGGTTTCGGGCACAATATCGCCACTCCCATTGCTTCTGTTTTCAGCGCATTCGGTGCATCGACCACGGATCTTCTCCATAGCTATTCAAAATTCGTGTCCATGGATTTGCTAAAAGACGGCCGTTATTTTTCCGAGTATGAAGGGTTCAATGCCATTGTCCGCGACTTATTAGATACAGCGAAGAGGGACATCAGGGGAGAAGGTTTTTCCCCGGAAAATGAGCAATATTCCCTGGAGTTGAGAGGAGGGGGCGCGATGGAGGGGAAGCGAATTATCCAAGATCGTCTTTCAATGGAAAATGAAGCGGACGTAAAGATTCTGTGCTCCAAGTTCTCTAAAAAGGGCGGGCACATATCCATATCAACAATCGCTCTGAATGCACGGGTACCGATGCCCCATGTGACGCCAAAAATATCCGAATTGGCCGGCGAAAAACCGGATAAGGCGTTGAAGACCTCACGCCCGGTTTTTTGGGGGCCGGACCCAGGGTATCAGGATACAAGGATCTATGAACTGGATTTACTGGAGCCTGGAAATATTGTCAGGGGCCCATCCGTGGTCGAAGGCAAAGACACGACCTATGTCATCCCGGACGGGATGTCTTTGCAAATGGATGAATCCGCAAACGTTGTGATGAAGAGGTAGCAACATGAATAAAATAAAGATCACTGAATACCTGAGTATTGACCTGGAAAAGGAGATGTGGTGCTGCGATCGTTGTGAAGCCGATCTTGTTTCAGCAAGGGAGCCTTACATGAAGGGATGTCTTGTACAGGACAGACCCGCGACGGAACTATACGGCCCACCCATTGAGGTTGGGAAGGATCAACGGGTGAATTATGGGCCCGATCCGGATTTCAATCATATCCTTGAATTTTACTGTCCCCAATGCGGGGTCTTGATGGAAGTCCAGTATCTTCCCCCGGGGCACCCAATCCTGGTGGACATTGCATTAGACATAGACAAATTGAAAGAAAAATATCTTACGAGGTGAACATGAGTGGGAAGCTCAAGTTTCGCAATGTTTTAAAGGGAAAGAACATGGAAAGTCCTCCCTTTGTGCCCTTCATGTATGGACTCATCGCCAGGACGGGGAATGTCCCGTTGAATGACATGGCGTGGGATCCCACCTATTATACCAACGCCCTCGAAGGCATTTGCGGATTGTTAGGCCTGGATGTCATTGTAGGGAATTTTGACGCTACCCTCGAAATGGAGGCCTTCGGCGCCAGGATTGAATGGCAGGGAGACTTTGAAACACCCATTGTCCTCAAGGGAAATGCATTTTCGGCCATCCAGCCGGAAGAATTTATGAACCGGGGCAGGATTCCGGTGGTAATGGAAGTCACAAAACGGTTAGCCTTATCTTTAGGAAGGGAAACTGCCATTGCTCATACCC
>CAYTUL010000515.1:0-3470 GCA_964441135.1 uncultured Desulfobacteraceae bacterium
ATAATCCTGGCAATATTGGAGGGATTGATGTTGTTATCGATCAGAAGATTCAATAAATGGTCCCCGTACCGCCTATCCCCGGAATCGATAAAAGTGTGCCATCTCGATCCATTCTTCTCATAGCTGAATACGTAAATATTTCCTCCCGGACGGAATAAAAAAGCCGTCAGCTCCGTATCCGTCCCCTTTAATCTCTCTTTGATAATCCTGTACAGGCCAGGTATGTTCCTGGTTTTGGTCCTCTTATTTCCGCTCATTTTTTAATATGATCACCTCAACATCATTTCATTACATAGATACAGTGCACGGAATTGGTTAACCTTTTTTAATGGTTGGGGGCTCGGGAATCAATTAAAGAGGTTTAAGGCATAAGGTGTAAGGTATGGAACCCTAACCCTTTTTTTGGCTTTCGCCCGGAAAAAGAGGGGCATAAAGAATGATGAAAGGTCAGTTAGGATTGTATTTTTTATAAATGTCTTCAATGGCCTCTTCAAGGAGATCGTCAACCGGTCTCTCTAATTGTCTTGATAGAATTTCGAGCTTTTTCACAAGATACCTGTCGAGCTTGGGGCTGTTTTCTTCCATTTTTTCATTCCTCTTTCTCAATCCTGCCCCGGAACAATTCGATTCTCCTTTTCCATACCCGACCTGCTCTATACTCTTTAACTCGTTTCCTAGGAATATTAGGCTGTAACTGAAGTTGTAGGTCCCACAATTATAATACCATTCTTCCACCTTCCTTGAAACACCCCTGTATATCCCTTTCGGGATGGTCTCCTCCCCTTTCGAAAACCCATTCCCAAGATAATAACCTTTTTCATCCCTGGCAATAATCTCTTTGGATGTGGGCTCTCCGCATGTATTTAAGACTTCTGCCTTGGTGTCCCCTATAACAACGATCTGGGATCCACACCTGAAAGAATTCACAAATGGGCCTCCAAAAACCGTGCTGCCCGAGCATACCAAAAGAAGCGTAAAAAGGAAGGGTATTTTTTTCATCATGATCCCCATTTCATAGGATTCACTTTCATTCGAAACAGGCCGTGGCCCGGGGGAAACGTTCCCGTTTCACGGGAGCGATACCCCTGGGTTCTCCGAAACAAAGGCGTCCGGTCATGCACACGGTCACGAATGGGGTTGATTAAAAATCGACTCGAGCCCATTACAGGGCATATTCTTTCCTTAGGAGCTTCAGGACATCCTCCGAAGTCGTCTTTTTGGGAATAAAAACAGCACATACATCTCCCGGGGTATCATCCGCGATGCTGGTAAGCCCTGATTCTTGAACAATAAGGTCCTTCATGGAGGGCAGATCTATCTCCCTGATCAGCATCCTGACCGCATCGGCTACCTCCGTTCCAAGCCTGTCGTTTGAAATAGCCTCTCCAAGGTCTAGGCCGATGGCCTTGCCTATGGCCCTGACCCTGTCCGGCATGATATCCGAAACATACTCGATAACACCGGGCACTGCCAGTCCGCAGGCCGTTCCGTGTGGCACATGGAATTTCGCCCCCATGGTATGGGCTATCGCGTGTCCGAGATGAGGGGCTGCGTCATTGAAAGACATTCCGGCAATTGTGCTTGCGAAACTCATTTTTGACCTTGCTTCCCCGTTCGATCCTTCCCTGACCGCGATGGGGAGATATTTTGCCACCAGGGACATGGCCTCCAATGCCAGGATATCAGACATGGGGTTATGCAGGACGGAAGTAAAGGCCTCCGCTGCATGGGAAAAGGCGTCCATACCCGTTGCTGCGGTTATCTGCGGAGGCAGTCCCAGGGTTAGGGTTGGATCCACAATGGCCAGGGTGGGGATACAGTTCTTCCCCGCGACTCCCTGTTTCCTGTGCGCCCTGGTATTGGAGATAACGGCCACGGCCGTCACCTCACTCCCGGTGCCGGACGTTGTGGGTATTGCAAAAACAAGCTTTCCGGGATCTTGGGGGACGTCCCTGCCAAAGTAATTGGAAATGGATCCTGGATTCCCTAAAAGGACATTCACGGCTTTTGCCGTGTCCAGAGAACTTCCACCGCCGATACCTAATACAGCGTCCACACCCTCCCTCCGACCGGTTTCCGCTGCCTGATCCACGAGTGTATCGGGAGGATCCGGCAATACGCCGCCGAACTCGACGACCCGGATATCCTCGTCCTCTATATTCTTGATGATCCCGTCCACGAGACCGGCAGCCTTTACTCCCTCATCATATACGCAAAAGATCTTTGTTATGCCGTATTCCTTTAATTTTTTGCCCGTCTCCGAGGATATTCCTTCTCCAAAGATAACCGGTGTTTTATGATTGATATTGAAAGCCATTGGTTTGCCTCCTTTTCTGTCATTGATCATCATCTGCACCCACACAATCGAATCAGGCTTTCTTATACCCTTTTTTTAAATGAATTGAAATGGTTAAAAAGCCGGGACCGCGATTTTCTTTTATTTATTTTAATAAGGGCTTTCAAAATACGCGGGATAAGTGGTATGAAAAAACACCCTTAAGCCCACAAGGAGCTTAAGGGGTCTTAGGAGGAAAAAGAAATCACTCTTTCCACCTGTATTATCGGCATACCGGTCCCTTTTCTTGAGCAAAAAGTGATAAAGGTATATGACCTTTCCTTTTGCAGGAGAATCCTATAATAAGGCTGGATTTAGGTGACTTTCTCGTAACTTCTTATGAAGAGATGACAGGAGCAAGTTATCGTTATGCTCGAAGAAATACGCCGAAAAGACAGGGCTTTAACGAGCCGGGATGCCTTAACCCTATTGGGCAGAGCGGAATTCGGCATTCTTTCCACCGTTTCTCCGGATGGAAAACCCTACGGGATACCTATGAATTTCTGCATGATCGGTGAAGATATCTATTTCCACTCTGCTGGGGAAGGCCGGAAGCTGGAAAATATCGCCTCATGCAGCACCGTTTCCTTTTGTGTGGTCGGGAATACCGAAGTTCTGCCCGATAAATTCGGCACGAAATACGAGAGCGCGGTGGTTACGGGTAAAGCGGAAGAGGTCTTCGGTTCTGAAAAACAGCGCGGCCTCGAAGGTCTGCTGTTGAAATACTCACCCGGTTTTATAACGGAAGGCCGGAAATTCATAGATAAAGCGTCTCATAAAACCAGGGTTTTCCGGATTCATATGGAGAGCATATCCGGTAAAGCAAGAAAATAGGGTGAAAAATAGATCCCTTTTACCCGTCATGAAATAATAGACTGGACAGGGTCACCTGTCCTTTCTCACCGATAGGACAATCCCTGTTGTGATTTTTGTATTGTATCCAATGGGTACCGGCCTCTTTGCTTATTCTATCCCGGATAATATTGACCTTCCCCGGACCACTGTCCTCCTTTTCCAATAATAGAGAAACGATCAGTCCGGCTATCATCTTGATATCCAGGTTTAGGGGGATAAGTTCCCCGCATGAAGGGCATGGCAGCTTGTTTGACTGGGCCAGAAACGCAAGGGTTGACTC
>CAYTUL010000516.1:0-3469 GCA_964441135.1 uncultured Desulfobacteraceae bacterium
ACCATTTTTTCGATAAAAGTTTATCATGCTGCAATATCCTAACCGGACATTGCTGGGATTCCCTGATTCTCCATTGACACACCGGAACAAATTCCCTATATTCGGGCTCCAAAAACATGCGATCTTTTCATGGATCATTGTAAATCCACCTCCATGCAACTCTTATCCTGATAAAACCGGGGGACAGCAAGAATGGCTGATACCCAATACGAGCAATATGTCAAGAAACTTACATTCCAAGAAGACGGGGCGGGACTCTATAGACAGGTAACGGAGATAAGCGGCGATCCCTTCGGATTAGATGTCCATATTCAATATGGAACTTATGTGGCGGCCGGAAAGATGGGAATGGAGCCCTACGGATCCCATTCCCATGATTACGATCAGGTCCTGCTCTGGATAGGGGCTGATACGGATGATATGGGCGAGTTAGGCGCCGAGGTTGAGCTCTGTCTGGGTGAGGAAGCGGAGAAATTTATGATTACCACATCCACGGCGGTCTCCGTTCCCAAGGGGCTCCCCCATTTCCCCGCAAGCATAAACAGAATGGATAAACGCTTTATATACATGGAGGTGTCTTGCGCGTCCGAATGTAAAACGACACCGCTGCCCTTTGACTGGAAGGCATTTGAGGCCACTCCCGTATCGGGCTGGAATTCCAAAAACAGGAACCACATAATCGATATAGCCTTCATCAGGAAGGGAGCCTGGCACTACGGCCCTAAGAATCAGGACGATTCCGGGGGATCACTGTCATTTATTAACGGCAGGGATCCGGAATTCGATTTTCTCATAATGTGTGAAAGTCTGAAAAAAGCACCTTATCGATTCGGCCCCGTACCCGATAAGCCCCATGTGCATCCGAAACCCGAGATCCTTTTTTTTATGGGGACCGACCTGAATAATCTGGGTGAATTAGGGGGTGAAGCCGAGATATATTTAGGCAAGGAGATGGAAAGGCACGTGATAACCGAGCCGACAGCGGTCGTCATACCCAAAGGTCTTGCGCACTGCCCGCTGATCATTACAAGAATAGACAGGCCCTTTATACTCACGGATGTTCGCCCCTTCGGCAGTGAGAGATTTTCCCCGGGGAAACTATAATAAAGACCCCGCCCGGAGGATCGGGTTTCAATTTTTTCAATCCCCTGCTCTCCGAATCCGGCCGGTCCCGGGCGGCGGTCGCAGGTGCCTCTTCCCTTACTTTCTTCCTCAGATGAACCCATGGACCGTGAACCGTAAACTCTAAACCACTATTCATCCGTCCTTTCAACGGCCCCCTCACTCAGGGCCGGTGAGCCGGAGGAGGAACATATTCATGGAAACTCTGATTATTACCGCCAAGGATATTACAAGGGTGTTGACACCTGCCGTTGCAAACAGGATCGTTGAGAAGGCCTTTAAAGCCTACGGTTCCGGAAAGGCCGATATGCCCCCTAAAAGCTATCTTTATTTCAAAAATGGGGATCTGCGTGCCATGCCCGCCTACATCTATGGTCAGGGGCTTGATATAGCCGGTGTCAAGAGCGTAAATGTCCATTCTCAAAACCGCCGTTTTAATCTGCCTACCGTGATGGGCATTATTGTACTGACCGATCCTCAAAACGGCTTCCCCATAGCGGTACTCGACGGGACGTCCCTGACGGGCATCCGCACGGGGGCCGCCGGTGCCTTGGCAGTCGGATTATTGAGCCGGAGGAAGTCAAGAATAGCCGGGTTCGTGGGTACAGGCAGCCAGGCCAGGGCACAGCTCGCCTGCATTATGGAAGTGCGCAAACTGACTTTTCTGAAAGTCTGGCGGCGTTCCCGGAAGAGCCCTTCGGCGGAGCGTTTTTGTAAATGGGCGGAAGAGACATTCGGGCTGGATACCGGCATTTACGATGGGATAGACGACGTTACCATGGACACGGATATCCTGGTGACCACCACCCCGTCCAGGATCCCCCTTGTGGAACGGGTCTCCCCCGGGAGCCACATAAACGCCATAGGGGCCGACGCCCGGGGAAAGCAGGAGATACATGAGAAAATCCTGAAGCGGGCCAAAATAATTATTGATGACTGGCGCCAGGCATCCCACAGCGGAGAGATCAATGTCCCCTTCAAAAAGGGACAATTAAGAAAGAAGGACATCTATGGTGAACTCGGGCAGATCGCTGTCAATAAAAAGGATGGAAGGACGTCGGAGGAGGAGATCACCCTTTTTGACTCAACGGGTCTCGCCATCCAGGACGTATCCTGCGGTTATGTTGTTTACCGGGCAGTAAAAGACAACAACCGGATAAAAAGGGTCGCCTTCTTCACTCAGAGGTCACGGTGACCGATATCCTGTTCCTGCCTGTGCTGTGATAGGTACAGGACGCGGGTTAACTCGCGTGAAGAATCGGCTTGATCACTGCTCCTCTTCGATAAGGATCGCTCCGGGTGCGCATTCAACAGCCGCTTTTCGCACGAGTTCCTCTAAATGTCCCGGCACCTCATCGACGATTACCCTTGAGATCATCTGGTCTTCATCATATTGAAAGACCTCCGGACAAACATTATTGCAGTTCCTGTCACCCATGCATAGATCATAGTCGATTTTTACCTGCATCCATCCCTCCCGAAAATAATCTTATCAAGAAATTTATGCTCTCAAATAAAAGATATCGGCACGCAATCATATTCGGAAATCTGATATTGTAGCGGAATATACATTAATCTATACTTTATAAAAGGGAACGCTGTTTAAGCCCCGCTTCTATTTCGAAGCACGTCTCGGTTTTATTCGGATTGACACCATGGTCAAAATATAATGCATGAACAGGATAAAACAAACCCATTTTTTTTAAATTGTTTTGGAATCAATGCCTTCCTTTACGGGAACGTTTTAATAAGATCCTGTACCTTTAGGCAATTAAATGATATTCTTATATATAAAATCTCCTGCGGCCATTCCTGTTTTTCATAAGCAAAGGATCCACGCTAAAAGGACGCGGCCTTGCCTTAACCTCAAAAATATTTTTGGCGAAGGTAGGATGTTTCTTTTCAAGGAGATATCTTTTTGAGATTCCATTGTGCGTTGCCATGACCAAATATTTGGGGTTTATGCCTCATAACCCCTTTAGACGAAATTTAATGCCTTGCAAACCCCAAATATTTGGTCATTTGCTCTGAAGCAGGTAGATATCTCCTTGAAAAGAAATATCCTACCGGATATCCCAGGCATAGTCGGATAACTATGACCTCCGCGATGTGGAATCTTCGACCGGCCTAACGGACCGATTTTCTTATATCAATTGAATATGACTGTACCTGAATCCAAAAATTTGATTCTTTGTAACACTTTAGCCTATTGAAAGATAGTTAGTGAAGAAGGGTGCTCGGGGATCTCTTGGACGGGGCGAACTTGATTCAGTGAGACTTGAATTGCATACTTACATAGGTCGGCGGGCGGATAACTAAAACCATTCCATGCCGGAAGGAGACCTTC
>CAYTUL010000517.1:0-3459 GCA_964441135.1 uncultured Desulfobacteraceae bacterium
GTTATGGAATCATTGAAAAGCACCATGGATCAATAGTCGCTGAAAGCGAGGCAGGAAAAGGGACGACTATTACTGTTTTCCTGCCCCTTGCGGAGGATCAGCTTGCCTGAGAAGATATTCCGAGACGAAACATCTCTCATGTCCTTCCTTGGCCCTTAAAAACCTGCTTGACATCCATCAACCATTCATTATATTCTTAAAATTGAATATAAAAAGATGGTTCTCTATGAAAGATTTCATCAAGGTTATGAAGGCCCTTTCGGATCCGAACCGGGTCAAGATCGTCAAGATGCTCCAGCACAGGTTAATGTGTGTCTGTGAGATTCAGGAGGCGCTCGGGATTGCACAGTCCAGCGTCTCCAAGCACCTGAAAATCCTTGAAGAAGCGGGCCTTGTCGATTATAAAAAAGACGGCCTCTGGGTGAATTATCATCTCACGGACGGCCGAAAATCTCCTTTTGCCTCCAGCCTTATGGGAAATCTCAGGCACTGGCTTGAAGGTGAGCCGGAAATCACAGAACTCATCAGACGGCTCCCGAACATCCGTCGAGAGGACATCTGCAAGGGATAACAGATTTTTTTAATCTTTATATATCTATATATCGCTATATGGATATTTAAAGCAGGAGACCCTATTAATGAAAGAGCGAACCAAATTGCTGATTATCGCGCTGACCTTTGTGGCGGCCTATTATATTCCATGGGCCAATGGGACCATCCGACAATCGGGCCTCGAGGCCTTCATGATGCTCCAGGAGTATGCCCGCAAACATGTGCTTACATGCCTGATTCCAGCCTTTTTTATCGCCGGGGCCATTGCCGTCTTCGTCTCACAGACCTCGGTCCTGAAATATTTCGGGGCCCAGGCGAAAAAGATATTATCCTATTCCGTGGCCTCAATCTCGGGGACGGTCCTGGCCGTATGCTCATGCACGGTGCTTCCTCTGTTTGCGGGGATCTATACAAGGGGAGCGGGGATAGGTCCGGCAACCGCTTTTCTCTATTCCGGTCCGGCCGTCAATGTTTTAGCCATCGTCCTGACAGCAAGGATTTTAGGATGGCAACTGGGCCTCGCCCGGGCTGTCGGAGCCATACTCTTTGCCATATTGACGGGGCTGCTGATGGCCTTCTTTTTCAGGAAAGACGACGCTGAACGGACGGGAGGACAGATCTACCTCCCGGATGAAGAGGAGAAAGGGAGGACCCTCACCCAGGAAGCCCTGTTCATGTTAACCCTGGTTCTCATCCTCATTTTCGCCGCCTTTGCCGGACCGGCTCAAGGCTCGGCAGGTCTATGGCCCATGATCTTTGCGGCAAAATGGTATATCACCGCCGGCCTTTTGATCATCCTGGGCTTTATGCTCAAGGTCTGGTTCCGAAAGGATGAAAGAGTGAACTGGGCCCGGTCTACATGGGGATTTATGAAGCAGATCTTTCCCCTTTTAGGGGCGGGCGTTCTTGTAGCCGGTTTCATGCTCGGAAGGCCGGGCCATTCCGCCCTGATTCCGGAACATTACATCCAGTCTCTGGTTGGAGGGAATTCTCTGTGGGCAAATCTCTTTGCCTCGGTTTCCGGGGCCCTGATGTATTTTGCCACCCTGACCGAGGTACCCATTCTTCAGGGACTGATGGGCGCGGGGATGGGAAAGGGACCCGCATTATCATTACTTCTCGCCGGTCCGGCCCTGTCTCTACCCAATATGCTGGTGATCGGCGGTGTCATGGGGATCAGGAAAACGGCGGTCTTTTGCGTCATTATCGTCGTTCTATCCACCATAGCCGGCATGACCTATGGATGGATAGCCGGATAAATTTACCCGAAATTTTTAGAGAAACCTTTAAAGGAGGATATCATGGAAATCAAAGTATTAGGCCCTGGATGCCCCAGGTGTGAAGCAACCAAAAAGAATGTGGAAGAGGCAGTGACTGAGTCAGGTCTAAGCGCTAACATAATAAAGGTCACCGATACCATGGAAATTGCCAGACACGGCGTCTTCGGCACCCCGGCGGTTGTGGTGGACGGGGAGGTCAAGAGTGTCGGCAAGATACCGACGAAGGATGAGATCAAGGGATGGATAAGGAAGGAATGACCCATATCGCATCATTGGAATAGTCAAGCTGTCAGCTTTCAGCTCTCAGCCTTCAGCTTATTTAAAACCCATATTCATGGATCTTAACAAGGACCTCGACTATAGGGAAGAGGATCAAGCTTCAGAAATATATGGACGGTTTTCTCTTTGATTGATAGACAAATAGAATCCATTTTATGAGGTTTATTATGAAAGCACGGAATTCGGTGACCAAACGTCTTTCCTTTCTCGACCGGTTTTTGACTCTCTGGATATTCCTCGCTATGTTTATTGGGGTGATGTGGGGATACGTCTTTCCCGGAATACGAGATGTAATAGACTATTTTCAGGTGGGAACCACGAACATCCCCATCGCCATCGGGCTCATCCTCATGATGTACCCGCCTCTGGCCAAGGTGAGATACGAGAAAATGGGGCACGTGTTCCGAAACCTCAAGGTCCTGGCCCTCTCCCTGGTCCAGAACTGGATTATCGGGCCGATCCTTATGTTCCTGCTGGCCATTACCTTTCTCTCCGGCCACCATGAATACATGGTCGGGCTTATTATGATCGGCCTGGCCCGTTGCATCGCCATGGTTATTGTGTGGAACGATCTGGCATCCGGAGACCGGGAATACTGTGCGGGATTGGTGGCCTTTAACTCCATCTTCCAGGTGATTTTTTTCTCTATCTATGCCTATATCTTTATCACGGTGGTCCCCCGGTGGCTGGGACTGAAAGGGGCGGTCGTGGATATCTCCATCGGGCAGATCGCGGAGAGCGTCTTCATATACCTGGGAATCCCTTTTATCGCCGGCATTATCTCCCGTATCATCGGCCTGAACATAAAGGGTCGCGCCTGGTATGAGGAAAAGTTCATCCCCAAAATCAGCCCCATCACCCTGGTGGCATTGCTTTTTACCATCCTTGTCATGTTCTCCCTCAAAGGAGAGTATATCGTTCAATTACCGCTCGATGTAATCAGGGTAGCCATCCCCCTCTGTATCTATTTTATAATCATGTTTTTCGTCTCCTTTTTCCTCTCCATGAAGGTGGACGCCACCTATGAACAGTCAACGACCCTAAGCTTTACAGCGGCTTCCAACAATTTCGAGTTGGCCATCGCCGTGGCAGTGGCCGTCTTCGGGATCGACTCGGGCCAGGCCTTTGCGGCGGTTATCGGACCCCTTGTGGAGGTGCCTGTGCTGATTAGCCTGGTTAATGTGGCCCTCTGGTTCAAGGGGAAATACTTCCCCTATGCGGTGGAGACACCCACAGGCATCTGTCATGTAACCTGCAAACCATAAATAAATATCTTTCATAATTCCTCAGGTAGTGTCCATCCAGAAACAGCCAATTTCTGGATGGAGCTTTCAGCGGTCAACGGTCA
>CAYTUL010000518.1:0-3451 GCA_964441135.1 uncultured Desulfobacteraceae bacterium
CCCAGGGAGCGCCCCGGTGAAAAGGCCTTGGAGGCGGAGCAGACACGGGCCCCATTCCGGGATCCCGACTCGGATTTCCTGACCCTCCTCAATATCTGGAAACGCTTTCACCGGGAATGGGAAACCCTCAAGACCCAGAACAGGATGCGTAAGTTCTGCAGGGCACACTTTCTATCCTTTCCCAGGATGAGGGAATGGGACTACACATTTGATCAGATTATGACTATCCTCAATCAACAGGAGGTCCCATCAACGGTTTCGAGCCCGGAGGCGGATCCGGAAGAAAGGTATGCCGGTATTCATCGTTCCATACTGAGCGGATTTTTGTCCAACATCGCCCGCAGAAAAGACAGGAACATCTACCAGGCCGCCCGGGGCCGGGAGGTCATGATTTTCCCCGGTTCAACCCTCTTCAACAGGAATGCAGGCTGGATCGTGGCGGCTGAGATGGTCAAGACATCGCGCCTCTTTGCCAGGACCGCGGCCAAGATCGACCCGGAATGGCTCGAGGCCCTGGGGGGAAGTCTCTGCAGGTCATCCTATGTTGATCCTCACTGGGAAAAGAACCGGGGCGAAGTCCGGGCCTTTGAAAATGTAACGCTCTACGGGCTTCCCATTGTCTCCGGACGTCCCGTATCCTACGGCCGCGTAAATCCGCAGGAGGCCCATGAGATATTCATCCGATCCGGCCTGGTGAAAGGGGAAATCAAACCCCCCTTTGCCTTTCTCAAGTACAACAGGGATCTTTATAAACATATCAGGGGCATGGAAGACAAACTCCGGAGGAGGGATATCCTGGTCAATGAAGAGGCCATGGCCGATTTCTATTCGGAGCGGCTCGAGGGTGTCCATGACGTACGCACCCTCGCCGGGCTGATCAGGCAAAAGGGTGGAGACGATTTCCTCAGGATGCGGGAAGGGGACCTGCTGGTCTGTCTCCCGGACAAGGAGGATCTGGCCCTGTTTCCCGATGAAATGCGGATCGGGGGTACCCTTTTTAAGACCTCATACCGCTTTTCTCCTGGCAAAGAGGAGGACGGTGTCACCGTTCGAATCCCCGCCTCCCTCGCCCCGGGACTCCGGACCGCCCCCCTGGATTGGGGTGTTCCCGGCTACATGAAAGAAAAGCTGACTGCGTTGCTGAAGGGACTGCCCAAACGCTACCGCAAGCAATTGGTGCCGGTTTCAAATACTGTGGATGTGATCATGAAGGATATGGAAAGGTCTGATCAGCCCTTCATAACCACCCTTTCCGGCTTCCTCTATCGCCGCTTCGGTGTGGACGTCCCGGCCTCCGTGCTGGCCGCAGTGGAGATACCCGATCACCTCCGGACCCGGGTCGCCATCACGGATCATCGCGGAAAAGAACTTCGCCACGGGCGGGATATTCCCCGGCTTCTTCAGCACGGGACCGCGCCCGCCCCTGACTCGGACGAACTACAGCGGCTGAGGATCAAGTGGGAGCGTTCGGGAATATCCCGCTGGGACTTCGACGCCCTCCCGGAGGACATCCCCTTGGATCCCTATATGTCCATTTACCCCGGGCTCGAGACGGAAGGAGATACTGTCAGCATTCGGCTTTTCCGGAACCGCGAGGAGGCCTTAGCCTCCCATAGAAAGGGAGTCTGTCGGTTATTAAGCCTCAGGCTGGCCAAGGACCTGAAGTTTATGAAACGAAACTGGCCCCTTCCTGATGAAGTGGCACGGCCGGCAACCTATTTTGGGGGCAGGAACGCCGTGGAAGGGGCCATGTATCGGGGCCTTCTGAACCGGCTTTTCCTGAAGGATATCCGCATCCGGGAGGAATTCGAGGCCTATGCGACGATGCTTTCGGGACGGATATTCGAAAGGTACAGGGAGCTGAGGACCCATATCATTGCGATCCTCAGGGCCTACGGCCTAACCAGGTCCTTTCTTCAGAATACGGAAAGGTCAAACCGGTCCAATCAGGCGGTCATGGACCTGTTCGCCGTCATAAGGAAGGAGCTCGAGATCCTCGTGCCTCCGGATTTTCCGGAAACCTATGACCCGGACAGGTTGGCTGAAATCCCGAGATATATAAGGGCCATGGAGATCCGGGCCGAAAGGGGGGCCTATGATCCGTCTAAGGACCGCGTAAAGGCTCATCCCCTGAAGGAGTTTACAAAGGCCCTGCAGGAGATGGTCGGGTCGATCTCCCCCCACACATCCCCTGAAAAAAGGAAGGGGATAGAGGCCTTCAGGTGGATGATCGAGGAGTTCAGGGTCTCCCTCTTCGCCCAGGAGTTGGGAACGGCCTTTCCGGTCTCCGCGAAAAGACTGAAGAAGCATAGGGAGGAGTTAGAGAGGATGATTTAACCCAGGAGGGATCTCGTCTCTAATTCATCGGCGATGTCACTTAATCCGAGTTCGTCAAGCCTGGATCTGGTCGGGAATCCCGTGGCCTCATCCCATCCCCGCAGTTCATAATACTCGCTTTTCATTCCTTCAAAGGCTTCACGATCGACCACATCCCCTATTTTGGATAGGACCTTATCGCCCCGGCCGGGCATCAGGGCATCGGGGCTAAAGAAGATATCGCCTCTCTCTAAAGGTCTTGTAAAAAAATAGTCCAGGATCCGGTCTCCCTTCCTCCCGCCCCAGCCCTGCCGGAGTAATATGGCCCTCTGTAGATTAAAGATGCGCTCCCCTATCCGGCACAGACCTGCCTCGTCGGTCTCCCGGCCCGTCACGGCGGAGAATACCCGGCTCTCAAGGGCCGGGTCCCCTACATGGCTCTCGCTGTCCGCGGATGTCATCATCGCGGGCCAGTGGAGGTCGCAGAGGAGGAGGCTTTCCTGGGCGTATACGCGGTCCTGAATCGTCTTGGCGGCCAGGGCCTTGCCTTCATAGGTGGAGAAATCAGCGGCCTCGGCGCTGCCCCAGAACCGGACGGCGATCTCCCGGAGATCATCGGTCGAGAGGAAGGCCCCCGGCAATCCCTTTGCCCAGTTGGTCCACATGATCAATGTATTCCCGCTTATGCCGTGAAGTTGTTGAATGGGCATTCTCGGCTCGGTGGCATACAACAGGGCCGCGGTCGATATCATTCTGGGGTCATAGCCCCTGTTTTCGTTGGTCCCGGCCACTATGTATCGCTCCGTGAGCTTCAGGGCTTCCTTCCCTAAGGATTCCGCTGCCTTTAATGTCCCCGTCGCCAGAACCTCGCCGAAGCCCTCCCGCAGGGAGATTTTCCGGGTCAGAGTTTCGATAAATTCCGCGCTCCCGGCCTTTGACAGGGGGAGCCCCGTGGACTCCTCCGTGACAAGACCTTCCCTGTGGCAATCCATGAGCCAGAGGATAAGGGGCTGCATGACTCCCGTATCCAGGCCGTAGGCGTCGCAAAGCCTGACGGCCTGTAACGGTACCTCGTTCCACTCCCCGAAATAGTCCATGGCTGGTTTCCTGTAGACAGCAGTGGCCTGGCAGAAGG
>CAYTUL010000519.1:0-3449 GCA_964441135.1 uncultured Desulfobacteraceae bacterium
GTATTGCGCCCTATCAGGAATTGATTGACTACGTAAAGGAAAGGGGTGGGCTCTGCTTTTGGAACTATCCCGAACAGAGGTCCGGAATCAGGGAGATTCATCAAAACCCACCCGAATTCCTTTTAAACCTTTATTCAAAAATATATAAAAGGAATCTTCATATCCATGCCAGCACCCCGCCCTACCCTCATCTACTCCATGCATCAATGGATTACACGGGTTTCGCGGCCATCTATGGCGGCAGCGTTACCACTACAGATCCGGGAAGGGAGTGGGACAGGGTCCTGGGAGAGTACTGCCGCGGTGAAAGGGAAACGCCTCCATGGGCTATTTCTTCGGCCGACTTCCACGAAGACGGCCTTCTCGGTCTGAACTTAGGGGCATTTCCCACCGTGCTGCTCGTCAGGGAATTATCCAAAAAAGGCGTTCTGGATTCTTTAAGGTCCGGCCGTTTCTATTGCGCCAGGGGTGACGGCATGAACTGGCCGGAGCTGGATTATTTTTATATCACGGGGGATAGCGGTAAAAATGCTATGATGGGCGAAACGGTCATTACCGGAAATCGTCCTGTCATCCGGTGCAGGGTCGGCTACCGGGACGGACTATCAAGGACCATTACATTAGATCTGATCCGGGGTGGGGATCTAATAGAGACCTTTACGGGGAAAACGCCCATGGATATTGATTACACAGACACCGGAATAGCCCCTGATGAAAAGACCTATTATCGAATCATGGACAGGAGGAAGCACCTTACCTCCAACCCTATATTTATTGCCTACCACCCATCCTCATGACGCTGATAAAAGGTCTCGTAACACTTTAGCCTTTTGAAAAGGACTAAATAGTTACAAGGTCTCTGACCAGCCTTAAAGGAACGGGTTCAACATATTTCATGAACAGGTTTTACCATGTGCGGGATTTGCGGAAAGCTTGACCTCAAGGGTCAGGGAATAAGCGAAGGCCTTTTAAAGAGGATGACGGACTCCCTCGCATACCGCGGGCCGGATGACGAGGGAATTTTCCTGTCATCGCACGTCGGTCTCGGACACAGGAGGCTGCGTGTCATCGATCTGTCACCGGCCGGCAACCAGCCCATGAGCAACGAGGATAATTCCCTTTGGCTCGTGTTCAACGGGGAAATATATGATTTCGAAGATCTCCAAAAAGAGGTTCGGTCAAAAGGACACCTGCTGAAGAGCAGGACCGATTTCGAGCCAATTCTCCACCTCTATGAAGAGTCGGGAATGGATTGTCTTCAATACCTTAACGGGATGTTCGCCTTTGCCCTTTGGGATGTAAAGACGCAACAATTATGGCTGGTCAGGGACCGGTTAGGGATCAAGCCGCTCCACTATTACTGGGACGGCCGCTTACTGATATTTGCCTCGGAGATAAAGGCCATTCTATGTGATCCGAAAGTGCAAAAGGATCTGGATTGGGAGGCCCTGGACCTCTATCTGACCCTGAATTATATTCCTGCCCCGCGAACCATATTCAAAAATATCCGGAAACTTGAGCCGGGGTGCTTCCTCTTGGCCGGGGAAAAAGGGATATCCCTGCAGCCCTACTGGGATATACCCCGGAAATCCCTCGGGCCGGAGGAAAGGGCAGCCGGCGAAAAAAGCGCGGATGAGATAAAGAAGCACCTGTATGATCTAATAGAAGGGGCTGTAAAACGAAGGCTTGTCTCGGATGTCCCCCTTGGGGCCTTTCTGAGCGGCGGAATCGACTCGAGCATCCTTGTGGCCCTCATGGCCAAGAATTCCACTCATCCCGTCAAGACATTCTCCATAGGCTACAGGGATCTCCCCTCCTTTGACGAGACGGGATACGCACGGGAGGTGGCCGGATTCAATAACACGGACCATCAGGAATTTAAATTAGGTCATGAGGACCTCTTGGAGACCTTCCCGGCGATCCTGGAAATCCTGGATGAACCCTTTGCCGATTCATCCGTGGTCCCCACCTTCATCGTATCGCGGGAGACCCGGAATCACGTCACCGTAGCCCTTTCCGGTGACGGGGGTGACGAACTCTTTGCGGGATACAGGATGTATCAGGGAGAATACTGGTCCCGATATTACAACAGGATCCCATCCCTCCTGAGAACCGGGCTGATTGCCCCGCTTATTGAGACGTTACCGGATGCCAGGGAGAAGCCGGGTCTGGAAATGATAAGGAGAGTAAAAAAATTCATCAGGGGAATGAGCAACTCCTTTTCAGATCGATTCTATGGCTGGAGGGAGATCTTTCCCTACTCTTTAAGGATCGAGCTGTTGAAAAACCCAATGAAGGATAATCTCTATCTCAACTACCTGCGCGATATGGTGGAAAGGGAAAGGAGTCGTTATCCCGGAGATGAGATTAACCTCATGTTATACATGGACATGAAAGGTCTTCTTCCAGGCGATATGCTGACCAGAGTGGACAGGATGAGCATGGCCAACTCCCTCGAGGTCAGGGTACCCCTACTTGATCACTCCGTCGTGGAATATGTTTTTCAATTGGCCGGGGAAAGCAAGCTCAAGGGAAGGACGGGGAAATACATATTCATGGAAACTTTTAAAGATCTCCTGCCCCCTGCTCTTCATAGGAGGCCCAAACGGGGCTTTGAGATGCCTATCGGGGCCTGGCTTCGAAATGAGCTGAAGTTTCTCATTGATGAATACCTTGAAGAAAAACGCATAAATAGACAGGATATTTTTCACTTTGATGTGATAGACAAACTTATAGGACTCCATTTAAGCGGCCGGCAGGATACCTCCTGGCATCTCTGGAACCTCATCGTCTTTCAGCACTGGTACAGGACCTATTTCTAAGTTCGATTTAATCAAGAAACTCCGCTATGAGGCTGTGTTTTTGCTTTATTTCATTGATGAGCCTGTCCTGGTGCAGGAGTTTGATCATGGAGCGAATAATGAGGTAGGAGCCCAGAAGGACGAGGAGCGTGCAGATTATCAGGAGGGGAATCAGGAGGTGCATCACCTGAATGATATCATAATACTTAGATGTGGCTATCAATATGCTCAATACGGAGAGAGGTAAAGCAAACACGGCTATTCCCGTACGCATGGCGGCCAATGACGTACGCTTTTCCGCTAATATAAGCTGGACCTCGTTTATGACGATACCAGGGGACTCTGTTGTCACTTCCTTTGACACTGATGACACCTCCCTTCGGTCCGGATTTCAACCTCCGCCGCCCATAGGGTAGGCTTCCCAACGCCCCTTCTCAGGCCGTTGATGCATTAACCCGGTCAGCCTGCCGGCGGGCCGCCTATTTCTCCCGCAACACCGCCCTCGGTGAGGATATAATCTCCTTCACCCTTGCCTCCCTGATACGCTCCTCGTGATCGCTCTTTCTCGCATCGGCCCTGTTGACCTTGGCCACCAGATCCTCGGTCTCACAGGGTTTCATGAGATAGTCAAAGTCGCCGAGCTTCATC
>CAYTUL010000520.1:0-3447 GCA_964441135.1 uncultured Desulfobacteraceae bacterium
TAATACTTTATTCTTTGTAACACTTTAGCCTTTTGAAAAATGGTTAACAAAGAAGGGTGCTCGGGGATAATAAAATCAGGCGTAGGGCACAAGGCGCAGGGCGCATGGAAAAAAACACAATTTAATTCTTCTTAAAGATTTGCCTTGAGCCTTACGCCTTGGGCCTTGAGCCTTTTTTATGGCTTTCGCCCCGGGAAAGAGATTGCTGAGTACCCAAGCTTTTGAAAAGGACTAAATAGTTACCCCCTTTTCTTTGTTGACAATCGGTCTCTGCGTTATTATTGTTGAAACTAAATTGCAATAGGAGAATGCAATGGGTGGTGAAATTGAATTGTTCCGGTCTTTCATATCCAAGAAAGGGCTGAGGAATACACCTGAGAGGGAGGAGATCATAAAGGAGATCTTTTTGGACCACAACCATTTTGATGTGGATGAGCTCTATCTGAGACTTCGAAAAAAGGGAAGCAAGATTTCCAAGGCCTCTATCTACAGGAATATCCCGCTTATCATGGAGTGCGGATTAATCAAGGATGTATGGCTCGAAGATGGTCATATGCATTATGAGCACATATACGGCCATCATCATCACTGCCATCTGCGATGTATAAAATGTGGGAAAGTCGTTGAGTTTGTTGAAAAGGTTTTGAAAGACATTGAACGGAAACTTGGAGAAGAGAATGATTTCAAGATTATTGATCACCGCCTGGACATAACCGGATACTGTTCCGATTGTAGAAAAGCTGCTGAAGAACATCACCCAGAAGCCGGTCGGAAAAAGATCCTGTCCCAATCGATGAATAGACCGAAGTATAGGCAAAAGAGAATCGAGTATGAAATAGAAGGATAGAGCAAAGGAAAGCAGAGTTTCATGGGAAATAATAAATATGAAAAGAATAATTTTCGCGCCTTGATCGAAAGTGATGATATTGGAAGGGTAGAAGAAAGGCTCAATATTGTTGATACATTTCTCGATACCGAGGAGCATGTGACCCTTGAAGATCTGATGACACTTCTAAGGGAAAGAGGATTCGAATACGATTCGAATTTCGTCAAGATGTGTCTTAACAGATGGGTCGATCAAGGTTTCGCCCAAAAAAAGACATTTGAAGGCCAACCTCCTCGTTATGAGCACAGGCATCTTGGAAAACATCATGATCACTTGATCTGCACGAAGTGTGACAAGATCGTCGAATTCAGTAATGACGAAATAGAGGTTTTACAGGAGAAGATAGCGAACGAACTGGGCTTTCATATACTTCAGCACAAGATGGAGATATATGGACTCTGCCCCCAATGCCTGGAGAAAAGGAGTGTATTAACACCCTTATCCATGGCCAAGCCCGGAGAGGAAATTATTATCAGAGACGTAACGGGGGGTAAGGAGATAAAGACCAGACTCACCTCTATGGGGTTCCGGGTCGGGGATCTCCTTGAAGTAATAAACAATGACAGCGAGAGCAGGCTTATCGTGGCACATGGATTCACGAGGTTGGCGATTGGAAGGGATTTGGCCAGGAATATCCTTGTTTACTTAGTCCCTCAAAAGCGGCACAGACCCTTTCTTCGCGGACCACACAGACACGGACGTCGTAAACGAAGGCCGTTCTGGAAATTTCGATAGAATCCTGTATTACTGTTAGGCGAATCTCTGCAGGAAATCCCTCATTTTATTTCTGAGGGTTCTGATAAATACTTCGGTCCTCCCACGGTGGTAATAACGGCTTTTTTCTTCCGGGCCGACACTCTCCGGCCTGTACTTTAAACGGATTTTAGTGACGGCATCCAAGTCATCCCGGATAAACCTCCTGTAAATAAGATACAGGGGATAAAAACGAAATTCCCCTTTGGAAATTGAGGCGGACCAGTCCACGATGTATGGCATTCCATCATCTCCCAATAGAATATTGGGGGCCCTCTTTAAATCGCAATGTGCTATCCCGCGGTCGTGAATACTCTCTATCAGGGACTGTAAATTCCTAAAAAAAGCTCCCGGGAGTTCAGACGTATTTTTTATCGATTCCAGGTTTTTGCCCGATATTTCTTCCATAACAAGCGCTATACCCCCGATGGAGCGGTAAAGGGTCGGAATTCCCTTAATACCGTGTAATTTTCTGTAGGCCCTGCTTTCCCTCCAGATGAGAAATCTGCCGAATATATTCCGAAAGAGGAATCCATTGGGGGAAAAGTCCTTTACCACAGCCCTTATCCCATTTTCTTCTACTATCCGGAGAACAGGGCGAGTACTGGACGATTCTCTCAAAATAACACGCTGTTGTTCGGGTACAACCGATAATCGAATGGATTCAAACATGATTCCCTGTGTGTTATATTCATCGATCCATGACCAGGGAAATGGTGCGTAAGGTCAATCAAAATAATTTTATACGTGAAATCAAGTGGTTGTCAATTTATAAAAATTACTTGACATAAATATAGATGTTTTTTAAATTTATTCGTTTATAATTTTATTCAACAGGATGATGTAATGAAGACATTTGTTGCGAAAGAGCATGAAGTAGAAAAGAAATGGTACCTTGTGGATGCCGAGGATAGGATATTGGGGCGATTGGCAAGCCAGATCGCCATTCGTTTAAGGGGTAAGCATAAACCAATCTTTACGCCCCATGCCGACACAGGAGATTTTATAGTGGTTATAAACGCCGATAAGGTCGCGTTGACGGGCTCAAAATGGGATAATAAGATCTATTACCGGCATACCGGCTATGTAGGGGGATTAAAACAGATATCCGCCAAAAAATTGCTTGAAAAAAAGCCCGATGAGGTTCTACGCTTGGCGGTTAAGAGGATGCTGCCCAAAAACAGTCTGGGACGGCGGCAGTTGAAAAAACTGAAAATATACGCCGGATCAAATCATCCTCATCAGGCCCAGAGGCCGGAAAAGTTAGAGATTTAGGAGGTTTGTATGGCTGAAGAGGTTTATCACGCCGTTGGAAAAAGGAAGACCGCAATCGCTCGTGTATGGATGAAACCCGGAAAGGGAGAAATAATAATAAACAGTAAGACCGTTGATAATTATATCACGAGAGAATCGGGCAGGGAACTGATCCGGCAGCCCCTTGAAATTACCGATACCCTCGGCAAGTATGATATTTGGGTAAATGTCAGGGGTGGCGGCGTATCAGGACAGGCCGGCGCCATCCGGCATGGTATTAGCAGGGTTCTGGCAAGTATAAATCCGGAATATCGAATTCCCCTGAAAAAGGTGGATTTATTGACGCGTGATCCACGGATGAAAGAGAGAAAGAAATACGGCCAGCCGGGAGCGAGGGCACGTTTTCAATATTCAAAGCGCTAAGAGATTCGGAATCTCGTTTTATCAATTTTTTTATAGAAATATCAATCAATTGAAATATGGGGAAGTCATTCTTGACGGCCTCGTAAAAAACCCCAGAAAACGTCACTCCCGCGAAGGCGGGAGTCCAGACA
>CAYTUL010000521.1:0-3440 GCA_964441135.1 uncultured Desulfobacteraceae bacterium
TGAGTTGAAAGGATGGGATCAATAACTCTGGTCGGTTTGGCTGGTGGGTTTGCAGGATTTGCCAGGGTTACGCTGTTACAAACATGATACAAAGGCAATATGACGAGTGTAAAAACCACAAAAATAAACAATGATTTCTTTTCCATTTGGCTTCCCTCCTTCCAAACGTTTTTATAATTGTATCGAGTCTTGTCAGAAAAAATCCTATATGTCTCATCCCCCCTTTCCATTAAAATGCCCGGTTAAAGTGTTTCCCAAGGGCATGCCTATTCTTTTATATAGGTTTATTCGATATCTTTTTCACACTTCTAATACAGACGATAAAGGAGGTTTTCTTTCATGTAAATTATACGAAAGTATAATTTTGAGGTCTCCCGGGAAGGGTTAGATAAAGATGAGATGATTATCAGATATTTCAGGGTAGGATGATTCCTGTCTCCCAATCTGGACCCGAACCAAAGGGGTGTATCAGGCGCCAAAACAGGATTTATTGATATTTTCTACTCAGAATATACATATCCCCTTTCCAAAATTCTATGGATAAGGGTTGTCCTGCTCTTTACTCCCACTTTTTGGAATATGTTCTGAATATGTTTTTTAATCGTTATTTCAGATACGTACAGCTTTTTAGCGATTTCCGCGTTACTTAATCCTTGATAGACCTGGAGCACTATTTCCATTTCCCTCTCAGTAAGGCGGTAATTTTCCTTGAGGCCGTTCTGGTCGACGCTTTTCGGTCTATTCACTTCATTAATGGAGATCAGAAATAATCTATGATTTATTGAACTGATCTCTTTTTCCAGTATCCTCGAACAAAGGTGAAATGCTCCCGAATTCCTGATCCTCAGCAACTTATGTTTAGGGAGAACAAGACAATCTGCAGGACATCTCTTTGACTCTTCCTTCATCATGTAGCAGTCTTCCAATAGCATCCTTGGGACCCTGATGAATAGGTCCTGGTAGGATCTTTTGCCCATTAAATGCAAGCAAAACTCTCTCGCTTTCTGGTTCATATAAACCATCCGCATGGAATTATCCATGAGTATCAGGCCGGTGGACAGATCATTATCAATGATTTTGAGAATGTTGTCCTTGAGTTTGAGGTTGATATAGAGATCGTTATGATCCAGGGCATGTGCCAGATAGGGAGATATAATCTTGAGGATTTGAACGTCTTCTTTGGAGAAATTTTTTGATTTCACCGGCCTGTACAGGGCGATTCTGCCTTGAAATCGCCCGGATGTAACCAGATTGATATAAAGCTTGTGATGTATTTTTTGAGGTCTCAGAAATTCACAATAGAACTTACTTGACACAAAAGAATGATAGTCGATGAGTTCTTCCAGCTTAATTATGCTCTTTTTATCAAAAGGGCCTTTTATTAGCTGAATCGGATCATATTTATGAAAATATTCCTTGTATTGTTTCACATATTTTTCATCTATATTTATCTCTATACCGCCTGTAGACTTGGATCCCTTACTGGGTAAAAAAAAGACCGAGTTCTCTACATATATATTGTTAAAAAGGACTTCCAGGATCTTGCACCTGAGAAGATTCCGGTCAAGAGTGAAATTCGCTAAATCTATAATATTATAGATCTCTTTGAATATGCGGGAATCTAAATCTTCCATTCTTACCCCTAAAAGACTTAGAAGGCGAGACATTTAGTAAGGAAGGTTAGGTCTATTTTTGAAAGATAATAAAAGCTATATGCTGAAGGCTAAAGGCGCAAGAAAAGGATCTAATAATCCGATATTTTATTAGGGACCTGAAGCCTTAAGCCCTGATCTTTGCGCCTCCTTCATAGATACTATCTTGCAAAGATAGCCACTGCCGGATCATTTCTTTCAGGCAGAACCGATGGACTCTGAACCTGTCCAGTGGGCTAAGTTTTAAACCCCTAATAAGAGACCTTTGGATGGTGATAATGTTATTTTCAGTTAAAAATAGTTATTTCAAGTATAGGGAAAAATTCTTATCAGGTCAAGGAAAAGATCATATCCGCTGTCGCAGATCAGATTGCGCTTTCTTGTCAAGGGATGCCTGCATACCATGTTGAGGAGGGTCTGGCGTCATTCATTTCTGACCACTTTCAGAGGGCCCTTTCCATATGGCACTTTGGGCTATATGATCGCTATTAAGGTGATCATTAATCCCATTCACACACCCACCGCCCCTGAATCTCGCGGTTCTTCATGGCTTCGACCACATCGTTGATCTCCTCAATCTTAAATTTTTTGGTAATGAGTTTATCTAAAAGGAGGTCCCCCTTTACGGCCATATCCGCGAATCTCGGTATATCGCGTAAGTTGTCGATAAGGCCGTACAAAACACCCTCTGTTGAAAGGCATTGAGGCGGGGCGAAACGAAGGGGCCAGTCCCCCTGGACTCTTGAATCCGGAGGTGCAACGCCGGTCTGAACGATTTTACCGCCGGTTCTCAAGGACCATGCCGCCTGGACCCATGCACCTGCATCACCGATGGCCTCAAAGGCATATCTGACACCGCCATTCGTAAGTTCTTGTATGATGGGTACCGGATCTTCTTTGCTGTTATTGATAAAGTGGGTGGCCCCGAATTCTCTTGCGATCGCCTCTTTACTGCCCTCCAAGTCTACGGCTATGATCGGGTTTGCATTCCTCAGCTTGGCCCCGCGTACGATATTGAGCCCGACGCCGCCGATCCCCCATACGGCCACTGGATCTCCAAACTTCACGTTTGCCGCATTGCTCACGGCGCCGTATCCCGTGGGCATGCAGCAGGCAAAAAAGCAGGCCTGATCCAGCCCCAGGTCATCTCTTATCTTCACACTCCCCAGTTCCGGTACGACCATATGAGTGGCGAATCCGGAGATAAGAAAGTGATGGTAGTAGGGGTTGCCTTTTGAATCCCTAATTCTGGTCGTGCCGTCCAAAAGCCCGCCCTGCATGTGCAGGCCCATGGTCCTCCGGCATATATAACCGCGGCCTTCCCTGCAGGTTTCACATTCTCCGCAGGGCATCATGAATGTAGGCACTGCATGATCACCCTTTCTAAAACGCGTCACCCCCGGTCCGATCGCTTCCACAACCCCCGCGGCTTCGTGACCGATCACCAGCGGCGAAACAAAGGGAGAATTACCCACGATGGAATGAAGATCCGTATGACAGAAACCTGTATATGCCGTTCTAATTAATATTTCCTTTTCCTTCGGCGGTTCAAGTTCAAGCTCTTCCACTTTCAACGGTTTATTTGCCTCGTACAATACTGCTGCTTTGATTTTCATAGTCACCCTCCCTGATTTAATAATACTGTTTTTTCAGCTCCCTATTTTCTCTCTTCGCTGAACTGCATAAATGACAGCACCTGGAATTATATCAAATTTCTTCGTCAAATCCACCATAGATCAAACGGGGTTGAATATATTAGTGCTCATCTAAAAATTTAGGTTTTTAGAC
>CAYTUL010000522.1:0-3431 GCA_964441135.1 uncultured Desulfobacteraceae bacterium
GGCCTATACAACACGGGTAGGGTCCGGCCCGTTCCCCACCGCGCTCCTGGATGAAACCGGCGATTACCTTCAGGAGAAGGGCGCGGAGTTCGGGGCCACCACGGGCCGCCGACGACGGTGTGGCTGGCTTGATCTCGTGATGCTTCGGGATTCCATCCGGCTGAACGGTCTGACAAGCCTGAGTATCACTAAATTAGATGTCCTGACCGGCCTCGATAAAATAAGGGTATGTGTTGCCTACGACCTTCACGGCCAAAAGACCGATTCCATGCCAGCAAGTCTAAGCCGGTTAGGTCAGTGCACACCCGTTTATGAGGAGCTACCGGGATGGAAGGAGGATATCTCCTCTGTACGGCAATTTGATCAGTTCCCCAAAGGGACCAGAGAATACCTCGGGAAAATTGAGCAAATGACAGGCGTGCCCCTGTCTATCATCTCCGTTGGGGCAAAAAGAGAGCAGACCGTTGAGATGATGAATCCCTTTTGATCGAATATTGGAACCCATTCCCTTTCGGTGTTTAGGCTTTCAGATTTTCCCCTGCGCCTTGGGCCCTTTGCCTTGAGCCCTATAAATAATACCCATGACTACCCATGAAAAAAGATATGACGTTATCGTGGTGGGTGCCGGTCACGCCGGGTGTGAGGCAGCACTCGCAGCGGCTCGTATGGGGTCTTCCACATTACTCCTCACAATTAACCTGGACCATGTTGCCGCCATGAGCTGTAATCCGGCCATAGGAGGTCTGGCCAAGGGACACCTTGTCAAGGAGATCGATGCGTTGGGCGGAGAAATGGCCAAGGCCGCGGACCAGACCGGCATTCAGTTCCGGAGGCTAAACACCAGAAAGGGGGTGGCGGTTCAGGGGTCGAGATCACAGAATGATCGGGATCTTTACAGGAGAAGGATGAAATCGGTCATTGAGGCACAGCCGAGTCTGGATATCAGACAGGCCATGGTGGATACTCTCCTTGTGAAAGCCGGAAAGGTATATGGAGTAAAAACTGATATAAATGAAAAGTTCCTGTCAAAGACAGTCATCCTTACTACCGGAACGTTTTTAAGAGGTCTCATCCATATCGGCCTCAAGCACTTCCCTGCCGGGCGCATGGGCGATCCCCCTTCCAATCGCCTCTCAGGGCAGTTGGCAAAATTGGGATTTAAAATCGGAAGACTGAAGACGGGGACAACACCGCGTCTTGACGGTAAAACCATAGATTATCAGGGCCTGATTGTCCAGCAGGGCGATAAAATCATCCGGCCTTTCTCCTTTATAACGGACAGGATACCTTTGCCTCAGATTCCCTGTCACATTACGTATACCAATGAAAAATGTCATGGCTTTATAAGGCAGGGACTGGACAGGTCCCCGCTTTTCAGCGGTGTGATAAAAGGCGTGGGAGCAAGATATTGCCCTTCCATTGAAGATAAGGTCGTCCGCTTCGAGGAAAAAGAGAGGCATCAGATTTTCTTGGAGCCAGAAGGACTCGACACAGTCGAGGTCTACCCGAACGGACTCGCCACCAGCCTGCCCATGGACATCCAGTTAAAGATGGTGAGATCCATCACCGGTCTGGGAAAGGCCGAGATCCTCAGACCCGGCTATGCCATCGAATACGATTATATCAATCCGATCCAGTTAAAGCCGACGTTAGAGACCAAGCTCGTGGAGGGCCTCTTCCACGCGGGCCAGATTAACGGGACATCCGGTTATGAGGAGGCGGCTGCCCAGGGATTAACGGCCGGGATTAACGCGGTCTTGAAAATTCGAGGAAATGAGCCCCTGATCCTTCGAAGATCACAGGCCTATACGGGTGTGCTGATCGATGACCTCGTCACGAAAGGAACGGAGGAACCCTATCGAATGTTTACCTCACGCGCCGAATACCGCCTCCTTCTCAGGGAAGATAACGCGGATTTCAGGCTCAGGGATACAGGGCACGACCTGGGTCTGGTTTCCGATGACATTTATCATAAGTTTTGCAGGAAAAAGGAGAAAGTGGAAGAGTTGTCAACCCGTTTGAACAAAATAACGATAAGGCCGGAGGCATGGGTTATGGATCGATTGAAGGGCCTGGGGACCTCACCTATTAAAAATATTACTTCCCTTGCGCAGTTACTGAGACGAAATGAGATCCGCATGGAGGACCTGAAACATTTCGATTCAGGACTTGAAGGCCTGGAAGAGAGCGTGGCTGAAGAAGTTGAAATCCGGATAAAGTACGAAGGATATATCCACCGCCAGGAACAGCAGGTGGAGAAGTTAAAAAGGATGGAAGATACCAGGCTTCCTGAACTCTTAGATTATGAAGATGTCTACGGACTTACCAGGGAAGTCAGGGAAAAGCTGAGCAGGATCAGGCCATTGTCCCTGGGACAGGCCTCCAGGATCTCCGGAGTAACCCCCGCGGCCCTGATGGCCCTGCAGGTGCATTTCAAAAAATTTAGCCGGGATAACAAAAGCTTAGAAGAAGGATTCGAAAATAAAACTTAAAATCTTAAGGGCTTCCCGCCTCCCGCCTTCCTTTTTTTAATAATCGCCGCATTTTTTATTGACATCATAAAATATCAATGTTAAATGTTCAGTCATCCTATGATTGGTTAACCTATGAATAGAGAAAGGAGAAAACAATGGAAAAAAGTACTAAATGCTTGGTGTTTATTGTAATCGCTCTCCTCTTTTTTGCCCTGACCGGGGTAGCCTGGGCAGAAGCGCAGTACACCTTGAAATACGCCACAGGTTCCCGGCCAATGGAAGGCTGGAGCACATTCACTACACCCTATAAGGTATTTATCCATGAATTAGAAACGCGTTCCAAGGGGCGTATCAAGGTCGAAATGTATGCCGGAGGAGAGTTGGGAACCCCTATACAGACAGTTGTCCAGACCAGACAAGGCATCATTCAGATGTGCAACGTCGAGGCGGGTCATTATACGTCCGTTTATCCGAATATCCAGGTTTTCAGCATTCCCTATCTATTTATAGATCGCCAGATTGCATGGCACATGCTCCAGGGAAAAACAGCCCGGGTGATCAAGGATGACATGGCCAAGACCACGGGTTTGCGGCCGCTTGAATTTAAAGAAAATGGCGGGTTTCGAAATTTTTCGGACAGTAAACGTCCTTTGCGAACCCCGGCCGATCTCAAGGGGCTGAAAATCAGGACCATGTCAAGTCCACTGCATATGCAAATTGTCAAGGATTTGGGCGCATCGCCGACACCGATCCCCTTTACCGAACTGTATTCGGCGCTGCAACTTAAAGTCGTTGACGGGCAGGAGAATGCGGTCACGGTATTTCGATGGCCCAAGTTAGAAGAAGTACAGAAATATATGATCTTGGACGGCCACGTTTATAGCTTCCTTGTTAATCTGGTTAATGAAAAATGGCTCAAATCCCTGCCCGAGGACCTTCAGGCTGCCATTCTTCAGG
>CAYTUL010000523.1:0-3431 GCA_964441135.1 uncultured Desulfobacteraceae bacterium
GGATATGACCTTCCAGATGATTTACCGCAACGAAAGGAATCTGGTCGACGGATGCCAGGGCCTTTGAATAATAAAGCCCGACAAGGAGTGATCCCGTGAGTCCGGGGCCTATGGTTACGGCAATTCCATCCAAATCAGTGATGCCGAGACCAGCCCTGAAGAGGGCTTCGTCCACAACGGGCACGATATTCCGGACATGCTCTCTTGACGCGAGCTCAGGCACCACACCACCGTATGGATGATGCAGTTTGACCTGTGAGTTGACGACATTGGATAAAACCCTGTTTCCATCCGCGACTACCGCGGCGGAGGTATCGTCACATGAAGTATCAATCCCCAGTATATTCATTTGATCTCGTTGATGACCGACCTTGGACAGGCATCATGGATAAGATTATTAAAGGGGAAAAAGAATGGTTCCATAGGGTAATTTCCGGTTGGAGTATTGCATATAAGTTGATTCGACAAAGGTGCCTCATACAATATCCTACCGGAAAATTGCTGTGTTCCATCGGCTATATAGATTGAATTCTTTTCTATGGACAGGTTAATATACTATCGGCGATTTTAAATGAGGATTTTCAAGCGTTGAGTCTTGAACCCGAACCTACCCCTTGGCCATAAACCTCCTCTTTATCTTATCCCATCTCCCTTCTTCCATCACTTCCAAAAGAATCACCGAGATATTGTCCCCTCCCCCGCCGTTATTGGCTTCGTCAATTAAAACATCCACCTTTCGATCAAGTTCCATGGAAAAATCATTAAGGATAGTCTTGATAGATTCTTCGGAAAGATAATTTGTCAAGCCATCGGAGCACATCAGGATGATATCTCCAACTTCCGGTCTGATGTGCGTTATATAGACTTCTACCTTTTCATTTAATCCAAGCACCCGGGTTAACATATTTTTCATCACAGGATTGGTGGAACTCAAGGAATCGTACATCCCCATGCTCTTCTGTTCCGCCTCAACGGAATGCTCCTCGGAGACAAGGACTAAACGCCCCTTGTGAAAGACATAAATAGGGCTGTCTCCCACATTTGCCGACCATATGATTTCATCTTCAATGAGCAGAGCTGAAACGGTAGAACCCATACGGTGATATTGCGGTTTTTTCTGGGCCTCATGGACAATAATATTTGCCAAGGATATGGAGTTCACGAGGTGTTTCGCTCTGTCCGAAACATCCTTTTTGATGGGCTCCAGCAGGGCTGGATTCTCGTTGCTTGCAATTTTCCGCCAGTAATCCTCCATCGTCTCAACGATCATCCGACTAGCCACTTCCCCGGCCTTGTGTCCACCCATCCCGTCGGCGATTATATACAATCCCAGATCGGGACTGATGAGATGGCTGTCCTCATTTATCTTTCTTTTCATCCCCTTGTGGGATTTTCCCGCGACCTGGAGTTTCATAATTGATTAATTTTGGGCCTTCTTTTTTCCCTGAATCTCATCTATTTTAGCAACCACCTTTTTTAGGTGATCGGCCATCTGACCCGCTTTTTGATACCTTTTTTCCGGTTCCTTTTCCAATGCTTTATCAATGATTTTTTCGACTACCTCCGGAATCCTGGGATTAATGGTCCTGATAGAAGGATGTTTCTCCTTCGCGATCTTATACATCAGAGACGTCATGTCCTCTCCACTAAAGGGCTTCTCACCACAGAGCAACTCAAAAAGAACCACCCCGAGAGAAAAGATATCGGATCGGCCGTCCACCTTTTTCCCGGCAACCTGTTCGGGAGACATATAGGATGGTGTCCCCATTATGACGCCGGTCTTGGTCTTTGAGGACGAGGTTATGCGCGCGATTCCAAAATCCGTAACCTTTACCTCCTGGGTCTCCTGGATTCGCATAATATTGGCCGGCTTAATATCCCGATGGACGATCCCTTTGCCGTGAGCAAAATCGAGGGCATCCGCCACTTGAGCGACAATGGAAAGTGCTTCCCGCAGGGGAAAAAGATTCTCCTTTTTGGTGTATTCCTCCAGATCCACACCCTTTAAAAATTCCATGGCTATATAGGCCAGATCATGTTCTTCCCCTGCGTCATATATTGTCACGATATTTGGATGCGTCAATAGCCCGGCGGACTCTGCTTCCCGGAAAAACCTCTCTTTCATTTCATCCAGCATATCTTCATCAAAATCCGAAAGCTTCACGGTCTTGATGGCCACGGTTCGATGAATTTTTGGATCTTCCCCTTTATAGACGACCCCCATCGCTCCCCGTCCCAACTCATCAACCACTTCGTACCTGCCAAGGGTAGGTTTGGTGTCCATATCCATGATTGTGGCCCCGATATCGCCGGGATGCCCTCCACTGCCTGCCCCAAAGATCATGGTCGCCTCGGCTCCCTTCAACTTGGGCATCCTCTCTTCGAGGTCTTTATATTTTTGACCATCCTCAATGACCAGATTATAGGTGGAAAGAGCCTTTGAAAACTGTCTCTTCCTTTCAAAATCCAGACCAAGGTTGTAGAGTAGATCCTTGGCACCTTCCTCTTCAATGGGAATCTTACGAAATTTTTCTAATGCAAGATCCAGCATGCCCTGCTGTTGAAAGGAAAGGCCGAGCATCTTGTTTGTCTCAACGGAATCCGCCTCTACTTTCTCCTTGGTCTTCTCCGTGATAAGGAACTGTTTTGAAATGATTAGGATATATCCCACGATTAAAAGAATCATGGGCGCGGAGATCCTTACCCATATATTATTGGTGAAAAAGAGGGTTATCCCGGTTATTCCGAAGGCAAGAAAGAGGGCAAGAGTCATAAGGGCCCCAATGCCGGCCTTCAGCCTTGGCAACACAAAAGAGATATAGAGGCCGAAGAGAATGAGCAGGCCGGTCTCAAGTAAAGAAACCCATTCAGGGCGCGAATAAAATCTTTGACTAAGGATATTGGCCACAGAGTTCGCTATTACTTCCACCCCAGGGAGTTGTCCGGAGACAGGCGTAACAAAACGATCTCCTATGCCTGCGGCCGTTGGGCCTATGATCACGATCTTATCCTTGAAAAGATTGGTCTGAATCTCGTTTTTATAGACTTTGGAGAAGGGAGTGTGGTGAAAAGCGATTCCGGGGCCCGAATTCCAGCTTATAAGGGTTTTCATCTGATAATTTATGACAGGCACCCTGACGATTGACGACGGGCTAATCCTTAAGGTGATCCCCTCACCCAGTGTAACTGTTATATCTTCGTCCTTAAGGCCCTGGAATGTCTTCACAATAGCTATGGGATAGGAAGGGAATAATATGTCTTTCAGGTATCCCAACACATGGATTTGGGTCCTGAGATATCCGTCTTCATCCGGGAAGAGATTATTATGACCCGTAGCCGCGGCGACCTCGGCAAAGGATGGAAGAAGTGGCGTGATCTTTCTCATCCAGATCATGTAGGAGACTGCCAGTTCATCATTGAGTCCTTTTACC
>CAYTUL010000524.1:0-3421 GCA_964441135.1 uncultured Desulfobacteraceae bacterium
GTGTATGGATAGACGAAAAATTTCATTCATGGGAAACGGCTTCTCAAGGGCAATATACAGACCTTCCTTGGAAATATTTTTTATCTCTCCTTCATTTGTACCTTCCTTGTCATACAAGACTACGGGCCAATCAACCTCCACTCTTTGATATCGTCTTCTCTCTTCATGATTATTCATAGTAGCGACTCCGATTCCTGATGAAAATGATATCTCATGAAATAATCATCACATGTTCCATTCTGACATTTCTTCACGGGACAGGATCCGGACCCTACCCGGCAACGGCGTGCGTTAGTTAAGAACCCCAGGCCATCCAAAATCCCATATTGACCATTCATGGTAGTGCCCGCTTGCACAGCACGAGGCATTCTGTCCTTTTCACGCAAAAGGTCCGCGGCCCTGATTTAATCTCAAGGGGTTTTACAGGTAAAATCATGAGGCATAGGGTCTATGGTAAAAGGTCTAAGTAAAACCCCAATCTGTTCTATATAAACTTTGAACCGTGAACCCTGTAACACATAGCCGGATAACCATGACCTCCGCGACGCGGAAGTTTCTTACATCAAATGAAGGACTTATATAGAGGTATATAAAAGTTTTAAATTAGATATTTTATCAGATCGTGATATCTAAAGTCAAATTATGTCAATTAAAACAGGAAACAAGGTGTCTTAGCGCTTCATCCGGTTCCTATGCATGACCTCTCGTAAGGAAGTCTGACTCAAAATGGGCACGCCATCGATAGGTCTTGCACTCGATGAGGCTTGATCCTTCTCCCTCCCTGGTCGATATAAGATATGGATATAACCTATGAGAGTCCCTTTATGGAATTCCTTAATCGCTTTCTCCTCGAAGCGGCGAATGGTCAACATCTTTAAGTACATTTTTATCAGATCTTCATTTTTTAATACCAAGGCTTTCCCATCCTCTCCGGAAAATTTTTCGCAGTTGTCATTTTGCGAAATCTGCATACAATTCACAGGAGTATAGGGAGTTTGACCTTGTGTGTTAACGATCCGTTACATGCCTTGAATATTCGATGAAAGAAAGGTGTCGGGGCAACAAGGTTTCAGGTTTCGGGTTTCAGGGAAAATCAAAAATTTAAACACCGAATCCTCTATTTTCATGAAACCTGAACTGGGCGATTCATTCAAGGGGTAAAACGGTCCCCGGCGAAAGATCTTTTACCCCTAACCGAATATCGGCCCTAAAATAACAACGATCTGAATCCATACCAGATGAAATGATTGATCCACATAAAGGGGAAGCTCATTCCAATAATCAATAGGAACATGCTTCCACTCTTTCATCCACCAAAAGACAAAGCCGGTTCTGTCCTGTAGGAAGTGTTGCATGCCGATAAGAAGGATCTGCCACCACTCTAATGAGCAGAGTAAAAATGGGAACAAGTAGATAAAAACATGAATAAAACAGGCAAGGGAACTGTTTTTCTTTTTCCCGGCCATCCAGTCATTCTGGAGGATGAAGTCCCCGATCAGATGGGCGATAAAAACATTCACCATGATAACACCTCTTGTCCATCCATAACCCGAAAATCTCCGGGTGGAATGAGCTATCCAATGAATATATGCAATATTCGAACCGGAAATCACCCGGATAGATTGAAAATTTACGGAATATAGTGTACTTCAGAATTCGTAACTATTTAATCCTTTTCAACAGCTTGGGTGCTCAGCAATCTCTTTCCCGGGGCGAAAGCCAATAAAAAAAGAGGCTCAAGGCGCCCCGCTAACAGCGGCGGGATCTTCGATAAGGCTCAAGGCGAAAATTAAAGAATCGCTTTTTATTTGTTTCCCCTATGCCCTGCGCCTTGTGCCCTATGCCCCGTTTTTATTATCCCCGAGCACCCTTCTGTATTAACCATCTTTTTAAAGGCTAAAGTGTTACCAGAATTCTTGGGCATGAAGAAAAGAATAGGAGTAGGAAAGATGAAATTGATGAGGATTCTCAGTATGGCTGTGACGGCAACTTTAGTCGCTGGAACGACGAGCTTTGCAGATACGCCGGCCATAAGAAAGATCAGCACGATTGCTGAGTTTGGTAAGAGCGTCGACTGGCATACCGGACTCGACCGTATTGCATCGGCCCGAATGGGAAAGGATGGCTATTACGATGTCTTTACCATGAAACCGGACGGAAGCGACATCCAAATGCTAACACACCTCTTGCCGGGGTGTCCCCAGAAGCATAACGGGAATCCCTGCTTTCATCCATCGGGCCAATTCCTCGTTTTCACCGGAGAAGACGAGCGGTTTCCGGACGAAGACATGGCCGTCAGGCGCCTCGCCGTTCCGGGTTCCGGCCTTGGGGCGAATCTCTTTCTTGCAGGGAGTGATGGCCGGTCTCTCCATCAACTCACGAAATATCCACTGGTTCCACCCATCCGCGCCGTCATACATCCGCAATTCTCAAGGGATGGAAAGAAATTAGCGTGGGCAGAACGTATTCGCAGGGGCAACAGCTTCGGTGGGGGCTGGGTGATTAAGATCGCAGATTTCGTGGGTGGAGACTCTCCCCTTCTCAAGAACGTCAAAACGCTGGCGCCGGGCGAGCAAGAATGCTTTTACGAAACCCATGATTTCTCCGGGGACGATGCACGATTGCTTTTCTCCGGCAATCTGAGAAAAGGACAAACTCACACGGGACTGGATATCTATGAAATGCAGATTGCCAGCGAAAAAATCATTCGACTGACCCATACGGATGGAGACTGGGACGAGCACGCGCATTATTCCCCTGACGGTGGAAGAATCGCCTGGATGTCAAGCACTGGATTCGATATCGACTATGGCCCGGAGAAGGGACAAGGCACATCCTGGGGGAACTACCTGAAAACCGAGTTGTGGATTATGGACGCCAACTGCTCGAATGCCCTTCAATTGACACATTTCAATACACCGGGCTACCCGGAGAATATCAAAGGCGCACGCTGCATTGTCTCGGACAGCGCATGGTCCCAGGACGGCAAGAGAATTTGCGCATGTGTTGCTTGGGTGAGAGGGCGAAAACATGGTGTAAGGCTGGTCATGATCGAATTGCAATAATATTGCGTAATGAGAACCTCACTCTTCTCCAAAAACGAAATACCACTATTTCTAAAAGCCAATAAAGAGGCTTAATTCGCCGATTCTAGGAGTTGAGGACCTATATTCGTCATTCCCGCGCAGGCGGGAATCCAGGATTTACGATTTAAAGACAAAACCACTGGATGCCCGCCTGCGCGGGCATGACGGAGAGATAAATTTTTTCCTTTAAGATTTAGTACCATGATTTCTAATTATTTTGGACAGCAATGATGAGAACCTAATAAACAGGATGCAGGCGGCTTATGGTCGTCTTGGTCCGCAACTACCGTTTTCGGCGGTCAAGGTTTGACCCGCGGCCCCCTTTTCTGTTAATA
>CAYTUL010000525.1:0-3416 GCA_964441135.1 uncultured Desulfobacteraceae bacterium
GGCTCGGGGGGGAAGAAGCTGGTACTATATTTGAGCTTAATGATCTCCTGTGCAGCGGCGGGGGCGTTTGTGTTTACGATTAGGAAAAAGACAAACAGTAAGGCCCCGAAAAGGACAATCCACCTATTCCATTTTGCATACCTTGATTTTTCCGACATTTTTTCCCTCCTTATGTTGTAAGTGAACATCGGGTATGACGCCCCATGTAGGGCTCATCCATAAACGAACGTTTTTGGATTCCCATCCTCCATAGCCCGCCTTCCATAACATCCGGTTGACAGGCAATCTACAATGATTTATCGTTATTCCGAATATATTCCACGGCGTTCTCCGCCGCAATACGACCTGAATTCAGGGCAAACCCGAAGGAACTACCCGGCAGTGCCGCGCAATAGGTATCCGATTCCCACCCCCCTGTATCGGCGCCGGCAGCGTATAAGCCGGGAACCGGATCGCCCTCCTTATCTAAAACCTCCATCCTGTAGTTTATCCGGATACCCCCCATAGTCCCCAGAAAGGCGCCGCTCGATCTAATGGCATAGAATGGCGGGGTTTTCAGGGGCTGAAGATACCGGGGATCTTTTACGAATACCTCATCGTAGCGCCGGTCACAGAATCGATTATATTCTTCTATCGTTTGTTGAAGCGCGTGCCGGGGCGCGCCGATCCATTCGGATACCTCCTCAAGAGAATCGGACATAAAAGCGCCTCCCTTTTGAATCTGTTTTTTAAATTCCCTGTCAAGTCCCTCTAATTTCTTCCCCCTCGGCGCGAAGTCTTCGCCGCATCCCTTGATCAGACCCTCTTTCCTGATTTTCTCCTTGATTTCATGATCCAGAATGGTATAGCAGATCCTGTCCTTTTGTCGCAGAATGGCGTTGATTGCCTCGAACTCGTTAAAGGCGATGGTCTCATCAATAAAACGTTCTCCTTTCTTGTTCACCCATATACAGTAAGGCTCTCCGGCCACTCCCTCGATGATCCAGTTCTTGGGAAAAGGCGCCGGGCCAAGCATCTGAAGATTGCCGAGGTTTTCCGTACCGGCTCCGAGTTCCAGCGCCATCAATAGTCCGTCGCCGTCCATACCGGGCACTCCGGAATTTTCAAACAACTCCATATGCTCCGGGCAATATTTTCTCAGCAACTTCTTATTGCTGGCGTACCCACCTGTAGCGATAATCACGCTTTTCGTCCGAATGTCGACCTTCCCCTTTTCTCCCTGAGCCGTTATCCCCGAAACCCTGCCCGACTCATCGACCCGGATCTTCCTGGCCTTTGTTTTTCGGAGTATGGGTATGCCTTTTTCTTTGCACTCTTTTTCAAATATTTGGATGAGCGTGGCGCCATGACCATCCACAATGTGCCAGACCAGAGGGACCTGATTGGGATAAAAGGGTGCAATGTGGTTGATCCGCACCCCTTTCTCTTCTATCCATCGTACGGTATCGCCCGATTTGTTTATGAAGACCCGTAAAATCCGCGGGTCCACCTTATAATGGGCGTAGTCGAGGGCCTTTTTAAAGAGTTCGTCCCTCTTTGCGTCGATGAGCAGTCTCTTCTGGGCCGGGCTTTCTGCTGCGAAAAAACCTTCCGCCATTAACGCGTTTCCCCCCACAATATGACGCTTCTCGAGAAGAATCAATTGGACGCCCCGTCCATGGGCCGTAAGCGCTGCCGGTAGACCGGCCCCACCGCCACCGATAATCACCAGGTCCGTCTTCATGCCGATACTATTCTGTTTTGCCATGGATGCCTTCTTCTAATTATGAACGTTGCCAATGATTTATCTCCCATTGATGCAACTCATTCTGAGGTGATCGGGGTTCTTCACTGATCTATGGATTTTACATATTCCGCCGCCTTCTCCCCGGCGATGCGTCCGCTGTTCAGGGCAAAGCCCAAGGTGTTTCCGGGAAGTACAGGCGCGGCAGCCTGCTTTCCACGGCAAAGGGACCGAAAGCCATGTTGCCGGCCCCTCCCCTAGTGAAGGCCTTTTCAAAGACGATGACGTCCGCTCCTCCTTCAGCGGCGGCGATCGCAGCGGCGAGCCCGGCCGTACCCCCCGCCACAATTACGACATCGGTCTTGAATGATTTCACGGTCCTATCCCTCCTCATATCTCCGCCGCAACGGTGAAGGCATCATGGATAGCGGCCATAAGATTGCGAGGGCTCGAACAATCTCCCACAATATAGACTTCGCGGGCTACCCATCGAAGAGACTTTACAGTGTTACGCCGGGAATTTACGCCCAGGGACAGGACCACGGTATCCGAGGGTATTTCAAGGGACTTCCCATCCCTGTCCGTGATTCTCACGCCCTCACCCGTTATTTCCCCCAATGTCACCTCTGTTATGAATTCGACACTGTATTTATCCAATAATTCCATCAGTGCGATTTTGCCCACCAGGGTCGTATCCTTTGCGATCTCCGACTCATTAATCATGTCAATGATAGTGACCTTCTTTCCCTGTTGGGCCAGGTACAGGGCCGTTTCACATCCGGTCAGCCCAGCCCCGGCGATCACGACTGTTTTTCCAGGGATTCCTTTGTCCGTGACCGCATCACCGGCCCAAAGGACATTGGATCCATTGATTCCCGGTATATCCGGGATGATAGGTTCCGCGCCGACGGCAATGATAATGGCATCCGGCCCTTCCTCTTGAATGGAAGCGGCAGTTGCCTCGGTTGCAAGTCTTACTTCCGCGGGGGATTGGAGGGTCTGCCTGATCAACCACTCCAGATATCTCTTCATATCGGCCTTGAATTCGGGGGCCGAGGCGAAGCGAAGGGCCCCTCCAAGCTCTTTTTCCTTTTCATACAATGTTACCCGATGACCCCTCGCAGAGGCGATCAAAGCAGCCTCCATTCCCGCAGGCCCACCTCCCACAATGGTGATCCTCTTTTTTCCTTTAGCAGGAGGGATATATCGATATTCCATTTCCCGGCCGATGATTGGATTGACCGCACACCGGACCGGGAAAAAATCCTTCGGCCTCTCCCCGCAGACATTGCAGCGAATGCAGGGCCTGACGTCTCCGGCCTCTCCTCGATAGGTTTTATTGACTATATCCGGATCCGCGATATGAGGCCGCCCCATGGCGACGATATCCGCCTTTCCCTCGGCGATAATCCTATCTGCCATTTCAAGATCAATAATAGAGCCCACACAGGTGACCGGAACCCGCAAGTTTTTCTTTATATTCTCGGCCCGATGCAGGTTGTAGGCATGGGGAAAATAATTCGGCTGGGCCATATGGGCGATATATTTAGGGTCGTCTATCATGCCGCCTACTGAGACATTGATAAGATCTACCCGGTTCTCGATTATCTTGAGAAAATAGATAGTCTCCTCTTCATGAATCCCGCCCGGGACAATTTCATCGGCGCTCACGCGATATTCCAGGGCAAGCCTG